>PWXL01000132.1 GCA_003561145.1 Candidatus Atribacteria bacterium | reverse complement strand
GGCTCCTGGTACCTGAGTGGTAAAAAATTAATATGCATCTATCAAGTGCGTGAGTTCTCGTACCGTTTTCTCGATGCGTTCGTGATCGGAAAAAACAAATGATCCGGCAACGATCACTGATGCCCCCCTGGAGGCCAGGTATTCTATGTTATGTCGATTCACTCCTCCATCGATCTCTACGAGAGTCGACAAACCCCGGCATCGAATGAGATCACGCAGGTTTTCTATTTTCTTCTCCATTCCGTGAATGAACTTCTGCCCCCCAAAACCGGGATTAACAGTAAGCAAAAGCACCATATCGAGTTTTTCAAGCATTCCATCCAGAACATGTACGGGTGTCCCCGGACAGAGCGCTATTCCGGGTGAGCTCCCGCTGCGGCGGATTGTGTTCACTACCAGGTCGAAATCCGCCACTGCTTCCTGGTGAAAGGTAATCCAATCCGCTCCCGCTTCAGAAAAATGTTCAATCAAGGAAAATGGATTATCCATCATCAAATGAACGTCCAGTAACGCTTTGGGAAGAATTTCCCGCACCGTCTGAACCATCAGGGGTCCAAATGTGAGATTAGGAACAAAATGTCCGTCCATCACGTCAATGTGTATGATGTGCGCTCCTCCCCGCTCAGCGGCATACAGTTGATCCCGTAAGCGTGAAAAGTCACACGAGAGAATGGATGGAGCGAGTTGTGCCATAATTTTAGAGCTCTCTCTCCCAATAGTAATATCCGTTGAGGTAAATAGTCACCTTGCCCGGTCCCTTGGTTTGTGCTGTCAATTCCACTGTTTCTCCTCCCTGGTGAACCCGTTCATAAATAACTCTCTCACCAAGGTCATCCTGAGCTATAACCTCCACAGTGATATCCACCTGAACTTGTGGAAGAGGGAAACTCAGGCGTAATTCCTGCAAACCCTCCACTGCTGTAGCCACGGCTAACCCGACTGTCTCTCCTGATGTTACATTGGTTCCCGCTTCAATGGTCTGCCGGATAACGATACCTGGATGGCGTTCTGCCATGGGCACTTCCTCTATCCTTCCAACGTGGAGGCCACGCTGGGCCAATAGGCTGCGGGCTTCTTCAACTTTGAGTCCAACGACATCAGGTACCTCCACTTGCACGGGACGGGGTTCCGCCTCGATTTTCCCTTTGCTCACCAATAGATTTACCTGGTTACCCGAGGGCACACTGCTTTCCGCCGGGGGATCCTGAGATATGACTAACCCTGCGGGAAGTGTATCATGTGTGACCTCCACAACCCTTCCTATCCGAAAACCTTCGTCTTCCAGAAGATAACGTGCCTCCTGAGCACCCATATCCACTACATCAGGCACGATTGCCATCTCAGTGCCGGCAGCCATCACCTCGGCAGTCCCCACTGCTCCATTGACTACTACCTGTATTCTTCGCCCTCGCTTCACCTCTGTACCGGGAGAAGGGTTTTGACTTAAAACCGTATTGGAAGGCATGGATGGATCGTTCTCAACCCTCATGACTTCCATTTGTAAACCCATCTGTGCGGCCTGGTTCACAGCACCCACCAAATCCAATTGACGAAAATCAGGAAGCTGCAGGGTACTACTGGAAAGGTAGTATTGAAAACCAACCAGCCCCAGGTAAACGGCCAATACTAACCCGATGCCGAAAAGCAACGCATTGACGAATGTTCGAAAAAAGAAAAAACCTATTCTTGCTCTCTTTACCGCCATTTTTTCCTCCAGGCAGCCAGAAAAAAACCATCAGTATCATGCTGGTGGGGCCATAACTCGACAGCCCCTCCCTCCGTCACCAGATGCGAATACCGCAGTGGAAAAAGCCGGTCACCTGTATTGTTTATCCTCTGAAAATTCTCCTTCTCTTCTTCAAAACAATGTATCACGTCTATAGTCTCTTGCCGGGTCAAAGTACACACACAGTATACCATCATCCCCCCTTTCTTCACCAAAAGAGAGGCTCCTTTCAACATCTGTAGCTGTTTCTGAGCCGAGAATTCAGCAATTCTTTCCGTTTTCAAAATTACCTCAGGGTTCCTCCGTACGGTACCAAAACCCGAACAGGGCGCATCCACCAAGACACGGTCGGCCCACCCCTCTGCATGTGGCAGGGCTTGTTCCACCGGTGCATGTATCACCTCTACAATTTCTTCTACCCCGATTTCAGAAATAAGTTTGTTCAAGGTGTGTACTTTTTTAGAATCCGGTTCTACGGCCTTGAGCGTTCCTTTGCCTCCCATCATGAGAGCCATGAGCGAAGTTTTACCTCCCACACCGCTCCCTATCTCAACTATTCTCTCGCCGGCTTGAGGAGCAAGAATATCCACAGCCAGTTGAGAACCTGGATCCTGTATATATATGAATCCCGGTCGTTTCGACTGTAAAATATGCAGGGTAGTATAATCCGCCTGTACTCCGAGAGCAAGGGGGAACACGGGGTGCTCCCTGCTTTGTATACCCTGCGAGAAAAGCCACCTCGCCACATCCTGCCTCGCCACACCTGGAGAAGCAGCTCTTACATACAATACGGGAGAAGAAGCAAGAGAATGACACAACATACGAAATTCTTCACTCCCCAGCCTTTTCCGCCATTGTGATTCAATCCATTGCGGAAGGCACACTCCCCACTGTACGGCTTCTTGTTTCCATTGTTCTCTTTTGAGGGATATTTTCCTGAGTACAGCGTTCACAAGACCGCAAAAGCGCTTCAGGCCCCCTGCTGACGCCGTTTGAACCGCCTCGTTGACAACCGCATAGGCCGGTATTCTTTCAAGGAAAAGTAACTGGTATATTCCCAAACGAAGGAGATTCATCAACGTTGGAGGGAGGCGATCCGGGTTTTCCAGAAACCGTCTACTCACATTATCGAGATGACAATGAAATTTCACAACTCCCCTCAGCAGGTTTACCAGGAGAGAGCGGTCAACGGAATTCATTTCATGAGACTGTATCCGGCGGGAATATTCCTGATCGAGGAAAATGATTTTACCGGAGAATATCTTGTTCAGAATCTTCCATGCTTCCTGGCGAACCGGGAACAGCCCGGTATTTTTCAATGGCGTGCCCCTCGTAAAAATAAAAGTCTCACCAATTGTAAAGCGGCCATGGCTGTTGCGGCGACATAGGTAAGGGCAGCGGCGTTCAGCATCTTTTTGACCAGTGGGCGTTCCTCTGCCGCTACTAATCCCGCGCTATCCAAAACCTGATACGCCCTGCTGCTTGCGTTGTATTCAACCGGTAAAGTAACGAGCTGGAAAAGAACGGCCGCACTGAAAAATATGATACCGATATCCATCAAGGGACGAAATGCAAAAAGAAATCCGAAAAAGAAGAGCGGTAAAGCAAGCTGAGAACCGAAACCGGCAACCGGTACTAGAAATGAACGTACCGTAAAGCCCGCGTAGTTATCCTTCTTCTGCAAAGCATGGCCCACTTCATGGGCCGCGATGCTGTAATCGGCAATCGAATACCCCCGGGCTACCGAACTTGAAAGTCTCAAAACACCGCGGGAAGGGTCATAATGGTCGTTCAATGTCCCCTTGATTTCCTCGATACGTAAATCCAAATCCATTCTTTCCGTAAGAAGGCGCGCCACCTCGAACCCCATCATTCCGGCAACAGCTCGCCGGCGTGAGAGTGTCTCGTATGTTCCTTTAACCCTGCTCTGGGCATATAGGGCTAATATCAAGGCAGGGATAAGAAATATAAAGGTGAAATCAAAGGGAAGGAAAAACACGCCTCTCACCTCCTATTCAAATGTTTCTCCCGCTTCAATACGATAGCCGGCACAAAATTCATAATGGTACAGGGTATTGCGGCTTTCCGGCCGAAGTCTGTGAAGCAGGAGAGCAGTACCTTTTCCAGCCCTCACCACGAGACCCTGTTCCTTTACTACTCGAATAATTGTACCCGGTTCCTTTTTTTCTTGGCCTTCAACAGGAGAGGGTCCTTTCCAAACGGATGCCTCGAATATTTGCACCCGCTTACCTCTCAGCACGGTAAATGCTCCTGGTGATGGAGAGAGTGCCCGAATGCGGTTGAGGATACGATCAGCGTCCTCACTCCAATCTATTCGAGTCATTTCCCTCGCAATACGAGGAGCCGTAGATGACCCTTCGTTGTTCTGGGGCCTCGTTGTGATTCTACCCTTCTCCAGGCATGACAGGGTATCAACTACAAGTTGTCCGCCGATTCTGCTCAGTCTCTCGGTAAGAGACTGACTGTCATCTGAAGGATATATCTTTTCTTTTTTCTTAGCGAGAATAGGACCGGTATCGACGCCTTCATCCATCTGCATTACGGTTACACCTGTTTCCTTTTCACCCTTGAGGAGTGCCCATCGGATAGGGTCTGCTCCCCGGTAGGATGGAAGCAATGATGCATGAAGATTGATACAGCCATAGGGTGCGAGCGAAAGCAGGGAAAGACGCAAAATTTGCCCATACGCAGCAACGACGCATGCGTCCGGTGCAACGCCTGCTAAAAACTTGAGAAATTCCGGGTTATTCACATTTTCCGGTTGCCATACTGGATAGCCAAATTTTTGGGCTGTTGTTTTCACCGGCGATGGAGTGAGTTTCTTTCCTCTCCCGCGTGGACGATCAGGCTGGGTAATCACCCCCAGCACCCGGTGTTCCCCCGCGGCGAGCGATTCCAATACTGGTACAGCGAAATTCGACGTTCCCAGAAAAACCACCTTTATGATTTTTCATCTCCTTTCCTGCGAGAATCTTTTCAATTTTCCAGCCAGCAAAAGCCTCCGGGCAGGCGTCAAGCGGTCTACAAAGAGAACACCATCCAAATGGTCAATTTCGTGCAGAAGAATCCGTGCGAAAAGTCCCCGTGCTTCAAGCTCTCTTTCTTGCCCTTCCGGCGTAAGCCCGCGAACAAGAATCTCACTTGGTCGTTCTACTTTCGCAAAAACCTCCGGTATACTGAGACATCCTTCCTCACTTTTCTCCTTGCTGCTTCCCTGATTCACCACAACAGGATTGATTAAAGAAATTTCTCCGCCTGAATCGGGGTTCACCAAGGTAATGATCCTTTGCAAGACACCAACCTGGTTCCCAGCCAAACCTATACCAGAAGCCTCTCTCATCAATCTTTTCATGGTCTCAAGCACACTGAGCACGTTACTATCAATATCTTCTACGGGTTGAGCTTTTTCACGCAACAGTTCATTTCCGTAAATAAGAATCTCCCGATCAAACATTACACATTCCTTTCCAACTCTCAATATATACCCGCCACTGTTGTATTGTTCAGTCGGGTTCAAAATCTATCCGAATCCCCGTTACCCTTCGAGCCGGAAAAGCAGAGGCAACAAGAGAATAGAGTTTCTCCAGGCTTTGATGAGCATATTGAATAACCAGTTCATCGGAAAAAACTCCTTCCCGGCGAGTACCTGCCGAAGGAAGAGGACCGAAAACCCGAAACCCATCATTTTCAAGACTTTTTCTCGCTTTTCTTAGAACCCGTTGCCGAGCGTCACTATTCCGCCCGGTAGCCACTACCCTGAGAATTGAAAAAACGGGTGGATACTGCAGGTGCTTGCGGTGGGTAAGCTCTTTCATGAAAAACTCTCCGGGAGAAGATAATACGTTATCCGCTTCATGGTGGTAGTGTGGTGAAACCTGGATGAAAAAGACCGCTTCCCCCTTCACATCCCGACCCAACCAGGTGAGCGCTTTTCGAATTTTCTGGTAAAATATCGATTTTACCCTGTAATCAGGAAGCACAACCCATTCTTCAAGAGATATAACGGCAAAAAGCAGGGACCGCCGGAGAAGTGTTTCCCTCAATACAGCTTCAGTTCCTACAACAATCACTCCTGTACCGAATGGTATCTCTTTTTCACTGAAACCACCTTCACCTTCAGCCTGCACAACCTTTGTACCGGGAAAACTCCTGCGTACTTCATGAACCATGCGCTCTACGCCTTGTCCCCAGGGTGTAAGCCATGCTCCACCACAGGAAGGACAACGGTCATCACTGAGACACTCCCTTCCACACAAAGAGCAATTCAGAACACTCTTATTTTTGTAGTAGCGGTAAGCCACCTCACAGTGCGGACACATATAAAAAAAACCGCAATCCCGGCACCCCAGTGCCGGGGAATATCCCTTTTTTTGAACCCACAAGACGGCTGTTCCCTGCCTTGAAATTACCTGTGCCATCTCTTTACGCAAAGCAAGTGTGAGCGGTTTTTTGAGCTCCCCTTGTAAGATGGTATTTACTCTTTTCGCTTTTGCTTGTATGAAGGTTTTTTCAACACGAAACCGACCCTCGGAAAGATAGTGAGCCATGGTGATGTCAGGTGCGACACCGACTGCATCTAATCTCCCGCCGGTGAGACGGATTTTTTCCAACAACACCCGGAGTGAGCTATAACGGGGAGAGCGGTCGGAAAAATGCCCGCGTTCCTCCGGATCAAACACAATATGATTATAGGATTCTCCTACAGGAAAAAAGAGTACGGGGTGCGTACCGGCCAACACCTGGTAATCCCCCTCTTCAACCCTTTTGGCCAGTACAAAACGTTGACGGGGGGTTTGTTTTCCGTGAAAAACAACCAGCTTCACTGTTGGGAATTTTTCCGTGAGAAAATGCTGCCCCCATGAGAGAGAATGCCGGTCAGGAAATATCACAACCATTTTCTGACTTTTGCGTATCGACTCATTTATTCTATCACCCAGGAACACCTCCCGCTCTTCACGGAACGGGATCTTCCACCAGCGTGGAATTTCACGAGGAAAAGTCGGCAGAGGGAGCGGATCGAAGGATTCCGGCTCGACACGGAGTGTGTTCCTGTTAATCAAGGTGGCGATCCTGGTTCTACTGACACCCGCTGCTTCCCTGAATAACAACAAGTTTGTGCCACTCACCGGAAGCAGTGATTCATTCATTTCCTGACAGGTTGTTTCGGTAGGGAAAACACGTGTTTGAGCATCCTGCCTCCAGGGAGCATTGACACTTGGAATAAATAAACTTAATGTTTCACCAAAGGGAGAAAAACTATCCATCGCAACACTACGGGCTAAAGATAATTGCCAGGGTGCAAGCGACCGCCATGGATAACGCCCCACCACATTCTTGATGGTAAAGGTTTGTTGTACCCGGTCCGGGAAACCGATAACACAACCACGTGTTAATTTTTTTCCTACGGTCACCTCTACTACATCTCCCTCCCGAACTGATCCCGCCATGTCATCTGGAAGTCTATACGTAAAACTTTGAAATACCGGGAGGGGAACCGCTACCTCAACCAGGGGCTCTGAGGAGGAAGATCGTGGAGAAATCACTGCAAAAGGGACGCTACACGAGAAACAACCGTTTCGGCCAAAGAAAATTTGTCGGTGCCCTGAATGGGAACGTGGTTTCCAAACCGGTCCAGAAGCACCCCTCTCACTGGTACCATGCCAAAGCCCTCACCATGTCCGCCCACCAGGTTGGACACCATACAATCCGCATTTTTTTCCTTGAGTTTTCTCTTTCCCTCGGTCAACAAGGCTTCCTCTTCGGTCTCGGCACAGAAACCCACCAATACCCTTCCACCTTTTCTTGCTCCCAATAGGGCAAGAATGTCAGGATTGGCAGCTAAAGTTACTGTCATTTCTTCACTTTTCCCCCTTTTCATCTTTTTGGGAGAGCATGTAACCGGCCTGTAGTCACTCACTGCGGCGGCCATTATACATATTTCACACCAGGGAAAAAACTTTTCTGCTGCTTGAGCCATTTCTGTGGCTGTTTCCACCTCTGTCACCTGAATCCCTACCGGTTGTCTGCCGGCAACCGGTCCGCTGATCATCCGCACATCGGCTCCATGAGCCCGTAATACCCCTGCAAAAGATCCTCCCATTATCCCACTCGAAGGGTTGGATAAAAAACGCACAGGATCCAACCACTCCCGGGTAGGACCGGATATCACCAAAGCCTTTTTTCCCTCCAGCAAACGCGGACTATGTAACAGACAATACAACTCCTCCAGCAGCGGTTCCAGGTCGGGCATTCTTCCCTTCCCTGTTTCACGGCAGGCAAGCCACCCTTCAGCGGGTTCAATGACCCGTATACCCCGCTCACGCAGACGTATCAGGTTTTCTTGAACGGCGGTGCTCTCCCACATTCCGGTATTCATCGCAGGGGCTAGCACCACCTTTTTTTCATCCACCAGTATCAGGGTACTCAACAAATCGTCAGCTATACCAGCAGCCATTTTACCTAAGAGGTTTGCAGTAGCCGGTGCCACGAAAACACAATCGCTTTCTCTCACAGCGGTAATGTGGTGAATCTCTCCCCCTTCTCCAAAAACACGACTGTACACAGGCTTACCGCTCAAGGCTTCGAAGGTGGCTCGTCCAACAAGCTTCATGGCATGTCGCGTCATTACCACACGCACCTCGGCCCCTCCACGAACCAGGGCACTCACCACGCTCGCTGATTTATAGGCTGCGACACCGCCACTGACACCAAATAATATTTTCCGGCCGTCCCAGAAGTCAGGGGGATGAAATATCATGACTCTTCTGCCAGTTCCATGGAACCCTCTTTCTTTTGGATCTCTTGTAGAGCAATAAAGAGAGGTTTATGAATTCCCTCTATAGGAGCCATTGGGGTCGCCCCTTCGTTTAATTGCTTTGCCCTTTTGGCAACAATGGTTGCAAGTACATATCGATTGCCGGTTTTATCAACCAATGTGTCAATGTCCAACATTCGAGTCACCTCCCTGCATATACTTTGCTTCTCATCACCGAATCCTGCATCTCTCTGCAAGAATAATGGCATGAAATTTTTTTACAGCTTCCTCCAGCCGCTCATTGACAACCAGGTAATTGTAATCACGAACGGCGTCAAGCTCAAGATGGGCATGTGTCATGCGCAGTAAAATGTCATCTTCATGGTCAGTCTTTCGCCAACGCAACCTTTTTTCGAGATCAGCAAGTGAAGGAGGAGCAATAAAAACAAATACTTCTTCAGGAAAAGAGTTTTTTACCTGCATTGCACCTTGAACATCAATCTCGAGAATTACGTCAAAACCCTCTTCTGTCCAGCGTACAATAGGTTCAATCGGCGTTCCGTAATAGTTGCCATGAACCCTTGCCCACTCGGCAAATTTGCCCTCATCCCTCATCTTTGTGAATGTATCATGAGAAATGAAGGTGTAATCAACTCCTTCCTGCTCTCCCTTGCGTGGAGGACGTGTCGTGTATGAAACCGAGTATTTCAAATTGTCACAGCGGGACATGACCTCTTTCCGAAGTGTGCTTTTACCTACACCCGAAGGACCAGAGACGATAAAAACAAGTCCCGGCATGCGCTTCACTCCACATTCTGGATCTGTTCCCTCATCTTTTCCAAAACGGACTTCATGTCGATCACCAAAGATGAGATGGCAGCACTTCCAGTTTTAGAACCGATGGTATTCACCTCCCGGTTCATTTCCTGCAAGACGAACTCGAGCTCCCTCCCCACGGCACCTGTTTGAGAAAGAAGTTTTTCCATTCGGGCGAGATGAGAACTCATACGGATAATCTCTTCGTGGATATCACTTCTTTCCACGTAGTACACTAATTCCTGCGCTAACAGTGCTTCGTTGACAGGAGAATGCGGCAGTATCTCCTGAACTTTTTGAGTGAGTTTTTTACGGTAGCTCTCCTTGACTTCACCGGCATTCATTTCTATTGCCCGGATACTCTCATGTATCCTGTGCAACAGATTCTGCAGATCGTCTTGTAAGGCTTTACCCTCATTTTCCCTGAATGTTTGGAAAGAGTGAAAAGCTTCATCAAGCAGAAAAAGAAAGTGTTTCCACTCTTCATTCCATTGCTGATCGTCTTTTTTCAATTGTATGATTTCTCCGACTTGCAGCAGGATCTTTAAGTCCGGCTCAAAAGGAATATGAAGGTCCTGTGAAATCTGGCGCAACCCCTCAAGAAAAGAACGGGCAAGAGAGGTGTTGGTTTCTACAGAAAAAGCTTCGGTCCTGGGCTCAAAATTGATACGTACTTCTATCTTTCCGCGGGATACCCTTTCCCGTATATAGGCCATGAGTGACTCTTCCCACATAGCGAGTTCGCGGGGAAAGCGGAGATGGACATCGCAAAATCTATGGTTCAAACTTTTCATATGCACCCTGTAAAATCCCAGGTCTCCATTGCCTTCCGCGAAACCAAAACCAGTCATACTGTTCATCAAAGATCCCCTTTACTGGATAGAAGCTTGTTATCCCCTTTGAAGAATAATATATAATAGTATTGAATATTACAAATCCTGTCAACGAACTCGAAAGTAACTATGAGAACCCTTGAAGGCATTCCATTGCGAACTCTGATTGAGGAATTGGAAGTTTTCTGCCATAATTCGCGGATACAGCGCGTGATTGTCACTCCTCACAGGGAAACTGTTTTTCAGCTTCATCACCGTGGGGTATCAAGCTATTTGGTTATTTCTCTCAAACCAGACATGAGCGGTGTTTTCATTTCACAGGAGAAACCATCCGGAGAGAAACTTACGGGAACCGGTTGGGAACGAATATTGAATAAATACCTGAGCGGTGCATCAATAGGTGCCATTGAACAGCTTGGCTGGGACCGAATAATGAAAGTCTCTCTCTCTAATCTCAAGCTGTGGGGGCTCCACACCAATTTTTCACTTTTTATAGAGCTGACCGGTCGCAACGCTAATTGCATCCTTGCTTCCGGGCAGGCTGAACACCAAATATTGGGGGCTTTCCGGCATGTTCCGGAAAGCATGAGCCGGTACCGTACCGTTCTTCCCGGACACCCGTACCGCCTTCCCCCGCAACGGGGACTGTGTAGAGACCCCATTGACTTCGTTTTCGATGGACCCGGGGAAAAACATTATTTTCCCACGGCGGAAGAACTGGTATCCTGGCTTGTGCATGAAGTAGATGGAGTTGGACCCTTCTTGGCCCGAGCTTGTGTAGAGAAAATCATGCCTGGGAAAGATCCGGTTTTTTCTTCTGAAAACGCATCCCTGGTTCTTAAAGATCTTATAAAGCCCTTATGTGAAAAATCTTACCGGGTTGGTGTGTACCGTGATCCAGGCAACGACCGTCCGCTGGGGATTGCCTGGTTCCCAACCTCTCTCTTTCCCTCTCCACCCGCCCAGACATATTCCACCATGAACGAGTCCATTGAGTTCCTTCACCGGGAAACCCGCTATTGGGCACAACATATGCAAGCAGAGAAACAAAGAAAAGCATTTATGCAGAAAGAGCTATCATACCTTCGCAAAGAGAAGGAAAAAGTCAACGCCTTGATGATCCCACCCGCCGAGCTTAAGCGTCTTCAAACGTCCGGGGAGTTATTGAAAGTATATACGGACTTACCAGATTTCAAAGAAGGGCCGGACAGTGTCACACTGACCAACCTTTTTTCCGATACCCTTGAAAACGTAATAATTCCCTTGGATCCAAAATTAGACAGGGTGGGCAATATGCAAAAATACTTCCGCCGGTATCGAAAAGCACTGCAACGCAATAGACACTTAAATGATACTCTCAAGCGCCTGGAGAAAAAAAAACGAGCCCTCCTGGAAAACGAAAAACCGCCTGAAAAAGAAGAAATACAGGAACACACCCAGACACATGGTCTTTCAAGTGCAACACCTACCATTGAGCGCTACCGCACTCCCCTGGGTAACGAAATATTGATAGGCAGAAATGAGCATGCCAACCATATTTTGGTATCCAAAATCGCTGCGAAAGGGGATTACTGGTTCCACGTACAGGATCTGCCCGGCTCCCATGTGGTGTTGAAAATTTCCTCATTTGACGAATCAATTGATCCTGATATAGAACGGGCAGCCCGTGTTGCCGCTCAGTATTCTCCTGCCCGGATGTCTGCAAAAGCAGAAATACTATTTACCCGTGTCAAGTATCTCCGCTTTATTCCCGGTGCAGGAATAGGGAAAGTAACCTATCGACATGAAAAGAGCTTGATTGTTCAACCCGGCATACCCCCTGAACTTATCCGTCCAGGAAGGAAAAAAACCAGGTAACTATAGCATATCGCGTATGAATTCGCCCATATCCCGGGGAAGGGCCGCGGAAAAGTGATACATCTTTCCATTTACAGGATGGAGCAGGGAAAGAGAGAAGGCATGCAGTGCATGACGCGAAAAATATTCATCATGTGAGGGCCCACCGTAGTCTCTGTCCCCGGCCAGGGGAAAACCCTGAGAGCTCAAGTGAACACGAATTTGGTGGGTACGACCGGTTTCCGGTTGAACCAACAGCAAACTATGGTCTCTTCCCGTTCGAAGAACACACACCCGGGTAAGCGCCTCCCGTCCTCCACGTGGAAGGGTTTTCATCAAGCGAGGCTGAGTTCTGCTTCGTCCAATGCGGGATTCAATGGATTGAGCTCCTTTGAAGTGTCCCCGAACAACAGCCAGATATATTTTTCCCATCGCCCTCTCCTTGAATTGCCGAACCAGATGTATATATGCATTATCAGTTTTGGCCACCACCAGGACACCGGATGTATCTTTATCCAAACGATGGACAATACCCGGCCTCATTGGTAATCCGTAGCGGGAAAGTTTGATTTTATGACCAAGTAAAGCATTGATCAGGGTTCCTCTTTGGAAGGGTGTCACCGGGTGAACGATCATTCCGGCCCTCTTGTTTACAGCAATTATGTCATTATCCTCAAAAATAACATCCAGCGGAAGTCTTTCGGGGAGTGGAGTACTGCAGTCTTCAGCGGGCCAGTGTATTTCCAAAACATCTCCTGGCCGGACCAGGTAACTTGCCTTTTTCACCGCTTGTCTGTTGACACGAAGATGACCTTTCCTGATGAGCCGTGCCAGAACGGAACGCGAAATATCGTTGTATTGTTTGGCCAGCCAAGTATCCAACCGGCAGAAACCCTCGTCATAGACCTGTATCTTCTCTCTCCTCACTGTAATATTCCCTTCTCCAAAAATCCCATACCACCAGTATCAGTCCAATGGTTATGCCAAGATCCGCAACGTTGAAAGTGGGCCAAAACGAAGGTTCTAAAAAATCGACTACGTATCCGTAATGCAAGCGGTCAAGTTGATTCCCCCATACCCCGGCAAGGAAGAGGCCGCTCCCGCCCGCTAAAAGACCCCTGGGGTTGTCGCTTCTTCTTTTCAAAAACCAGAGAAAAACCACCGTAACAACAATTGCTATCAACACATACCACGCCGGATCCAAACTGAACAGCCCAAAAGCGCTCCCGTAATTCCTGCGGATTTTGAGTTCAAAAATACCCTCTATCACAACAATCGGGGTATGAGGAAGATTCTGCAAGGCCCAACTCTTGGTGAGCTGATCCATTAGAAAAACAGGTAAAAAAGCGAGTAAGAAAAAAAGGATGGTTTTCCTCAACAGTACAAGACCCTGCATCAGCTTTCCTTGTAATCTTCATCACGAAAGTCATCGAGGGAAAATCTTGAAATCTCTTCACGGGGAGAAGCGTGGCCTTCGCCGCTTTTCTGTTCTTGGGGATGCGGCGAGGACGTTGCATCAGGTGGTTGTGTGAATTCTTCTCTCAATTCCTTTTCTTTCCACTCAACAGATTGGAGAAAAGTGTGTAAAATAGACTTAAACCGGATGAGGAAAGCGTTGTATTTTTCTTTCGCTTCGCTATATCCCGCTTCAATCTCCTTTTTTTGACGCAAAGCTTCCTCAATGATCTGCCGGGATTTCAGCTGCGCTTCTTTCAGTACCATTTGTGACTCACGGCGAGCCAGCTCTTTTTCCACTTCACCTTCTTTTTTCCACTCTTCTAAACTTACTTCCAGCTTGGCGGCGTATTGCCTGCTCTCTGATACCTGCCTTCTCAATTCTTCGCATTCCTTTTGCAGTTGATCATTTTCCTGCAGGAGATCTTCCCATTGGGCTGCCATCTCCTCAAGAAATTCATTCACCTCACCTTCACTGTACCCCCTGAAAGCGCGGTTGAATTCGTATTCAAGGATCTCTTCCGGTTTTAAGGTCATGAGTGTCACTCCCCATCGTTGGTTTTCGATGCCCTCCGGTAAGCGGCTTCCACACCCTGCATGATTTTTGCTCGCAGCCCGCCCTCTTCGATCTTACGTAATCCCGCTATGGTGGTGCCCCCGGGAGAAGCCACAGCATTCTTGAAAGCTCCCGGATGCATGCCGGACTCCTTCAGGTAAATAGCGGTACCCAGCATGGTCTGCAGAGTTACCTTCAAGGCCTTTTCCCAGTTGAGTCCACAGTAAACTCCTCCATCCATCAAGGCCTCCACAAAAAGCGAGATAAAAGCAGGTCCACTCCCTCCTAACGCGGTAAGGGAATCAATTTCACTTTCCACTGACTCGAAAACCCATCCCAGGGAGGATAGGAGGAATAACACCTCTTCCTGCCGGGCAATATCAAGCGATGGCGAAAAACAAACGGGTATAACACCTTCACCAACCTCAACACACAGGTTCGGCATCAATCGGACAATCCCTTTCTCCCCTCCCAGGCAGGAAGCCACATCTTTTATTGCCACACCGGCCATGACCGAGAGAAAAACACTCTTATGCCATTCTCCCAAAATTTCAGCAGTATCCGGAAAATCCGCTGGTTTCACTGCAATAAAGAGATACTCCGGCGGATTTTCCAGCTGGTCAATGTTACGTATCCATGCTATATCCAGTGCTTCTCCAAGAGCCCGGGCCTTATCCCACACAATATCATACAGAACCAAGTGCTCTGTTTTATGCCTCCCGGCTCTTACCAGTCCTTTCGCTATCGCACTTCCCATGTTACCGCATCCCATAACCATAATTGAAGTGGTCAATCATGGCCTCCTTTCGCCAAAAAGTGCCCGTCCCAGCCGTACAATGGTCGCACCTTCCTGAACCGCCCATTCATAGTCGTCACTCATCCCCATTGACAACTCCCCGGGCACTCCTCCAGGCAGCTTCCTCTGCCGGGCCATATCTCTTACCTCCCGCAGGCGGGAAAATATATTCCTTGTCTTCTTTTCTTCTTGACATAAGGGTGCTATCGTCATAAACCCGCATACCTTGAGACCTTCCAAGGCTGTGAGTTTTTCTAAAAAAGTAAAGAGTTCATTTTCTTTGACCCCACCCTGAGCAGGGTTACCGGTCATATTGACCTGAACAAAAACAGGAAAAGGACTTTTTCCTTCCTGAACCGCACGCCGTTCAACTTCACCAGCGAGATCCCAGCGGTCAAGTGAGTGGATGCAGCACATTGATGGGACCACATGTTTCACTTTATTTTTCTGCAGTCTCCCGATAAAATGCCACTGTATTGTTCGAACAGCTATTGAATGTTCTGAAAGAAATTTATCTCTGAATTCCTGCCAGCGGTTTTCCCCCAAATCCTTCACTCCAGCTTGTACGACCTGCTGTATTGTATCTAATCCCACACCCTTTGTTACAGCAACCAGTCGAACAGTATCAGAAGAACGACCTGAATGAACCTTTGCCTTTTCGACCCTGTTCAATACTTCTGCAAGACTTTCCTGGACTGTTTTCTTCATGTTTTGCATACTCCACAAGCAATGCAGCCCTGGCCCGGACAGCGAGGAGCTGGTATTGCCCTGTCCGCATTCTCTCTTTCTTTTCGTAAATATTCCGCATCAACCCCGGATTCCACGACATCCCAAGGTCGTATCATGCCTTTCCAGGGACGACGAGGCCACTCTTCCCAATCCCGGCCGATGTCCTCCAATAATGACCGCCAGGAAGCCTGTCTAAATATACCTTGATGGTTGCACAAGCCGGATAGCTTCTCTCCCAGCAGTCGATCCCCGCGGGCCAGTATCAACTCGATCCAGGCAAGGCGGGGACTCTCTCCTGAATATTCAATGCCTATCCTTTGCATACCTTTTTCGAATACCATTCGTTCTTTTTTCCAAGCACTAAAGGATAGTGTCGCAATCTCTTCAAATGGTGTCTGGGGTTTCGGAACAAAAAAACTGTAGGAAACTGAAATCTTACCTGTTTCCCGCGCCACCCCTGCTATTGTTGCCAAAAACGAGAGGTCATCTTCTGGACCATTCCACGGCTTTCCCAACATAAAATACAGTTTAACTTTCATTTGTTTTTTATTCAATATAAAATCTAAGAGTTCAATCCATTCTCGGTTGGTAAGATTTTTGCCCAGTACACGCCGGCTTGAAAAAGACCCACTCTCCGGCGCAAGCGTTGCGGTCTTTACCCCTGCATCAGCCAACAACCCGACCATTTCGGGTTTTTCCCACAAAGACCTGGATGAGAGCGAGGAACAGGTCACACTCATGTTCTCTTTCCGGGCATGTTCGAGTATGTCCCCGAACTGAGGATGTGATAAGATATCGGATCCAACAAATCCCATTTGTGAAGAGAGCTCGGAAAGCATCGTCACCTTTTCTTTCACCAAGTGAGTCCTGCGATGACGAAGAGGCCGATAGACAATGCTCGCCGCGCAGAACCGGCATTGATGCGAACACCCCCGATTGAGTTCACACAAGGCCGTTGCCCCGAAATGGCTTTCCGGAGTCACAAACAAACTGGACGTTGGTGATCCCGTCAAGTCGCTCACTGCTCTTTTGACCTTAATGGAAGTCCGGCTATCAGAATGTGTAAAACCAGCGAGTTCTGCTCCTTTATAGACCGGCCTGGTTAATGCCGGGACCAACACGGAAGGAAGGCCGGCCACTCTTTCCAATACCTCCGAACGGTTGTGTACTTCGTCGGGATAGTCTTCCAATTTCCGGAGGAGTGAAGGTATGACTGATTCTGCTTCCCCGATAATCATGAGATCAGCGAACGATGCTGCAACTTCCGGATTCAGAGTAGCAAAAGCCCCTCCCACAACCACGAGGGGATGGGTAGATGTGCGCTGGGTGGAATAGAGGGGAATACCGGCACGGGAACACATCTGGATCATCCCGAAAATGTCCCGCTCGAAGGCCAGGGAAAAGCCGGCAACGTTAAAAAAACGCAAGGAAGAGCGGCTCTCTAATGATACGTCTCCCGTATCAAGGAAAAAACGTTCAGGCCTCCAACGAGGAAGCCGATAAACAGTTTCTAAAACCGCGTGAATCCCCAAACTCGCTATCCCCAAACTATAGGGACCGGGAAAACACAGTCCGAAGAAACGATCACCCCGTTTAGCGGTAAGTGACATCCCCCGTTCCCGCTGCAAAAGAATTACGGGGTCTATGCTCATCTTATTTTTTTCTCATAAAAGCAGGCACATCCAAATCATCAAAAGAAAAGGCATCTGCCACTTCTGCTTCTTCATCAGCTCCTGTTTCATCTTTCTCTTCCGTTTCAAATCCTGTAGCGATTACAGTGACTTTCATTTCGTCTTTCATGTTCTCGTCGATAACGGCTCCAAATATAATGTTCGCGCTTTCAGAAGCCGCTCCACAAATAATTTCGGCTGACTTGTTCACCTCCAAAAGGCCGAGGCTGGGGCCGCCGGTGACGTTGAAGAGAACCCCGCGAGCCCCCTTGAAAGCAGTTTCCAGTAGAGGGCTTGATACAGCAGTACGGGCAGCATCCACTGCCTTGTTTTCACCAGTCGCCCTGCCTATACCCATAAGCGATGTGCCTGCATTGGCCATGATGGTGCGAATATCAGCAAAATCCAGATTAATAATTCCTGGAACATTGATAAGATCAGAAATGCTCTGAACCCCCTGGAGCAATACATCATCCACCATTTGAAATGCCTCTCCAATTGAAGTGCTTGGATCTATTATCTGCAAGAGACGGTCATTAGGAATAACGATGAGTGTGTCAACGGCCTCTTTCAAGAGATCAATCCCCTCGACCGCTTGTCTCGAACGTCTTGAACCCTCAAAAGAAAAAGGCCGGGTTACAACCGCTATGGTGAGTATACCAAGTTCCCTGGCGATTGAAGCCACAACCGGAGTGCCGCCTGTACCCGTACCTCCCCCCATTCCGGCAGTGATGAAAACCATCTCGGTATTTTCCAGCACCTTAAATATATCATCTCTGTCCTCTTCAGCCGCTCGTTTGCCTATTTCCGGATTAGCGCCGGCTCCCAACCCCCTGGTCAGTTTCTTTCCTATCTGAACTTTTGTTTCTGCAAGTGACTCTCTCAGGACCTGGGCGTCGGTATTCATCGCTACAAATTCAACACCTTTTAAACCACTCTTAACCATTCGGTTGACAGCATTCCCACCACCGCCACCAACACCCATAACCTTAATCACAACTCCATCGTTATATATGTTCTTCTTATCCGTTGCCATAACCGCACCCTCCGTCCCTCATCCCATCATGAAAAAATCTCTCAACCAATTTATCATTTTCTGTCCTTTTCCTGCTGGACCAACCGGGTGATGATAACGAAACCTTTCTCTTCCCGTTCCACTCACCGCATAATCTAACAGGCCACAGACAGTGGAAAAAACGGGACTAGCGATCGTTTGCACCATGCCTACATAGTTTTGGCTTTCCGGAGAACCCAAGCGGACAGGTACTTTTAAGGCGGTGGAGGCGAAATCAGCCAATCCCTCAAGCTGGGATGACCCCCCCGTCAGTACTATTCCTCCCCTTAAAAAGCGCCCTAAACCTGTTGATCGGAGTTCCCCCCTCAGAATGGCTAAAATTTCCCGAACACGCGCTTCTATAACCTCGCATACAAACTTGCGGCGCACCGTATGCAAAGAAGACATACCCATATCTTTGACTTCAATGATCTCTTCGGGTTCTATATATTTACTGAATGCCGAACCGTAACGAAGTTTAATCTTTTCCGCTTCTTCCCGTGAAGTGCGTAACCCGACCGCCAGATCTGAAGTAATATGCTCTCCCCCCAAAGGTATTATCCCTGAATACCATATAGAACCCTCGTAAAACATAGCCATATCCGTAGTTCCACCACCCAAATCCACCAGCAGAACACCTGCTTCCTTCTCGGCTGGTGTGAGAACGGATAAAGCGGCTACATAGGGCTGAAAAGCAAGTGCCGCTATTTCAATTCCAACTTGCTGAAAGCATTTTCCTAAATTCATAATCTGTGTTTCCTGCGCTGTCACCAGGTGCACACGGGCACGCAGAGCACTTCCTATCATGCCAACGGGGTCAGCAATACCATGCTGATCGTCTACGGAAAACTCCTGTGGGATCAAGTGTAAAACCCTGGTCTCGCCTGTGGAAGATTGCGCACGAGTACCTTCCACAACTTTGTCAACTTCTCTTTTTGTAATTTCTCTTCCGCCCCGGCTCAATATCACCTCATTTTCAAGGTTAATAGAAGTAATATAGTCACCGGCTACAGCGACACACACTATATTTGGTTCCCGTTTTGCCACTTCCATGGCCAACGACATAGACTCCCGTACCGCGTAGGTAGCTCGTTCTATGTTGACTACTCTCCCTTTACGGATTCCCTGGGAAGCACTCATGCCTATCCCGAGTATTTCGATAGCTCCGCTTCGGGGTTGGCCAACCAAGGTACACACCTTGCTGGTTCCCATATCCACTGCGGCAATAACGGGGGGATTCCCGTCCAAGGAAGGCAGGAACCTCAATACTCTTCACCCTCGCTTCTAATCAGTACGATATCCCTCCGCATCCTCAAATCAAATCCTCCTACCTGAAGCGCCTTAACCTGAACCTCACGAAGGAGAGGCTTGAGCAGAGTTGACTTCTCTCTCAAGTTTTGCGGTCCTTCGCTCCTGATAAATATATCATTTTGCAATTTTAAAATAAACAACCTTTCATCTTCCACTTTGATCCCCTGGAGAGGGGTGTTGAACTCTGCATTCCATACCCGAACCTGTTCCAAGCCGTCAAGAAGCCATCCTGCTTCATAACGATCCATCCACAAACGGGGAAGTTGCTCGTTTTCTCCGGGCAAGCACGCTATTTCAACCCCGTCAACATCAACGCAGTAACCGGTATTTCCAACGACCAACAGTGCGTAAGGGATGCGTTCCTCTATGTCTATCATAACCTGGCGAGGAAATATCTTCTTCACAGAAACATTTCTTATTTCCGGTATTCTCTCAATACGTCTTTCCACCTCCCAGGGGCGAATACTGAATATATTCGCTCCAACCTCAATACCACCCATGGCGATCACATATCCCTCATCCACCCGGTTGACTCCAGTTACCTCTATAGTTTTCACTTTCAACAAATCCGTCCGCATAAGCAGGCTGAATACCGACCAGGCAAGAAAGCCCAGAATGGTATATACAAGTAAAATACTAAAAAACAACCGTGCTTTATGCAAGCCCATTACCAAACCTCTATTTCGTTTTCAAGTAAGAGCTTCCTGGAACGGTATACCTCCGACCTGACCCACTCCATAAGAAATTGAACTTGCCGGGCAGTTGCAGTACCTCTGTTGATGATAAAATTTGAGTGCTTTGGTGAAACCTGAGCGTCTCCTGACCGTAACCCTTTCAAACCCAGCGAATCAATAATTTTTGCGGCAAATTCTTTCTCAGGGTTTTTGAATACGCATCCCGCGGAGTGCTCTCCTACTGGTTGCGTAAGCTTACGAATTCTATTGAATTTCCGAATGCGCTCCCTCACCCGGTCCGCAGAAGAAGCGGTAAAACGAAAGCGGGCTTTCATAACCGAAAACCTGCCGTCTCGTAAAAAAGAGTTACGATAACAAAACCCGGCATGTTCTCCTTCCAGCCAGTGTATCTTCCCCTTCCTGTCCCTGACCAAAACAGATTCGACCAAATCACCGATTTCCCTCCCGAAACAGCCGGCATTGACCATAAGTGCTCCTCCCACTGTTCCGGGAATACCAACAAGAAATTCCCCTCCGCTGAGACTCTCTTGTAAAGAAACACTGACCACTCGAGCCAGTGTTGTACCACCTCCCGCCTCCAACAAGG
This sequence comes from Candidatus Atribacteria bacterium, assembly GCA_003561145.1. GTDB lineage: Bacteria > Atribacterota > Atribacteria > Atribacterales > Atribacteraceae > Nitricultor. The sequence continues at coordinate 25,060 of PWXL01000132.1, read as the reverse complement.
TAGTTTTGGGACGGCGAACCAGGGCGCATTCTCCTGCCAGTCTCACAATCACTCCCTGGTATCCTGTGTCTGGAAAAAGAACATTGGAACCTTTACCCAGAATTCTCCATGGAATACCGGTTTCATCAAGGGCTGCAGTGGTTATCATGAAAGAAGTGATGTCAGGAACCCATATCATGGCCCATACGGGCCCACCTATTTTCCATGTGGTGAAATTTCTCAAGAGGGAATTATATGTTACTTGAAAACCATCAATCCCCAAAAAACGATTTTCCAGAGTTTTTACGCTTTCGCACACAAATACGTGCCGATCTTCCATACATCTCCGGCTCCCATAGTGATGACCAGGTCTCCGGGCCTGAGCCATTTTTCAACTTCACGCGCCGCTTCTTCCAGGCTTTCAGCCAGGTAAGCCTCTTGAAATCCGCTCTTTTGCAGTTCTTCGAGTACAAGCTGTGACGAGACTGCATCTATGGGTTCCTCTCCCGCCGAATATACCGGCAACAGCATAACACGGTGAGCCTTAAGCAGTGTTCTGGCCATCGCCCGAAAAAGGCGATAGGTACGGGTGTACCGATGAGGTTGGAAAATGACAATTACCCTCTCCCGGCCACGTGTCAGAGCTGTTTGTAAAACGGCGTCCATTTCCGTGGGATGATGAGCATAGTCATCTACCACCAATGCCCCATGTATTTCCCCTATTCTCTCAAAACGGCGTTTTACCCCACTGAAAGAGGCTACAGCCTCGCAGATAGCCACCAAGGGTATGCCAAGGTTCAATCCGACTGAAATACAAGCGAGCGAATTCAGCACATTAAAAACACCTGGAATATTGATCTCAAAATGCCCGATGGCTTTTTTTCCGTTCACAACTTTAAAGGTGTACCCGCTCGGCTTTTCACTCAAAAGGGTAGCTTGAAAATCCGCATCCACACTTGTAATACCGTAGCTGATGTAGCGCACGCCACTGTGCCCCATTATAGATCGCACATTGGGGTGATCAGCACACACCACGGCAAACCCCTCAGGTTTAATCTGGTTCAAAAATCGTTGAAACGCCTTGATCTCACCTTCCATATCGCCATAGTGTTCCAAGTGGTCATCCTCGATATTGGTGATAATGCCACAGTAAGGGCGAAGCTGCAAAAAAGAACCATCGCTTTCATCTGCTTCCGCAACAAAATATTCCCCTTCTCCGTTTTTTGCGTTTCCCCCGATATCCTCAAGTTCACCACCAATTAAAACAGTCGGGTTCATCCCGGCGATTTCCAACAGCAATGAGATCATGGATGTCGTGGTGGTCTTTCCATGCGTCCCCGAAATGGCAATGCCCCTTTTTGTGTTCAGAAGAAACGCAAGCATTTCCCCCCGGTGTATGACAGGTATCCCCAGTAACCGGGCTGCACACAGCTCCTCATTATGAGGAGGTATAGCGGAGGAAACAATAACCGCTTGGCTGGAGCGCACCCGTTCCCGACAATGTCCGACATATACTTGAATACCCCGTTCCCGCAAACGGATGGTGGTTTCACTTTCAGCAATATCCGAGCCGCTTACCTCGTACCCCATACCGTTGGCTATGAGGGCAAGGCCGCTCATACCTGTTCCGCCTATTCCTATAAAAAACAGGGCGCAAGGCAGTTGGAGTGCTTTCGTATCCAACGTGTTTCCTCCTCATACATTAAGATGCCCGTTCATACCATGAGTCGAGAGTCGCGAGTGAGTCATAAGTGCTCACTGACGGGTTGACTCATCAAGAGTTCAACCCTTTTGAAAAAACTCAATGATGGAGTCTACGATCTTTTCAGCCGCTTTGCCGGGTAATTCTCCTCCTTCTCCACGTCTCCCCTGCAACAGTATCCGTACCGCTTTGGCAAGTGTGCGAGGAGTAAGATCCTCTTCACAGATAATCTCCGCTGACTGTTTTTTCTTAAGCCAAAGGGCGTTATATTTTTGATGGCTTTCAGTTGCCTTCTCAAAAGGTATCATAACCGCAGGGAGTCCAAACCACAACAATTCAAATGTCGTGCTTGCGCCTGCACGGCATACTGCAACATCAGCCGCCGCGTAAGCGGGACCTGGTTCCCCGAGAAAATCATACACAAAGTATTGTCCTGAGAACGGACGGGAAAATTCCTTCACCCGGCTGATTTCTTCAGGACCCGTAACATGTATCACCTGGATGTTTAAATGAACCAGTTCTTCCCATGCCTTCATAAAGGTGTGGTTTATCAGCGATGAGCCCCGGCTCCCGCCAAAAACGAGCACTGTAGAACGCTGAGAATTCAAGCCAAGGAGTTTCCGTGCTTCTTCCGTTCTCCCTTTCCATCCAAGAACATTCGGTCGCAACGGATTACCTGTTAAATAAATTGTATCCCGATTTTCCAAATAATCCAACGAGTCTTCAGAAGAAATATATACTCTCTGTGCCCAGCGGGAAACCATCCTGTTGGCTAAACCCGGAAATACATTCTGTTCATGAACAAAGACGGGTATCCGGAAAAGGCGCGCCCAGCATGCGACAAGGAGAGAAACGTAGCTTCCCATGCATAGGATCCCCGCAGGCCTGTATCGAAGAAGGAGGGCACACGCTTGAAAGAATCCGCAGAAGTTGTCACTTGCCATGCGGAAAAAATTTTTCCCCCAGCTTCGGTCCCAACCACGCGCTCGAATATATTTCAAAACGAATCCCGCCTCGGGCACCAAACGTCCTTCCATTCCTCTGCGGGTCCCAACAAACCAGACATCAAAACCGGCTCGCCGGGAGAGTTCCCAAGCCAAGCTCAAAGCAGGATAGACATGACCACCTGTTCCCCCGGCGCAAATAAAAATTCTGCGCACGTATCACCCCTTCTCTCGTCCAGCGATATTGAATAATATTCCCACCATAATAAGCGTGATCAAAAGCGAAGAGTTCCCGTAGCTCACCAGGGGAAGAGTTATACCGGTAACAGGAATGATCTTCAATACCGATCCCAGGTTGATCGCCGCCTGGAGAAAAATACTGGCCGTGACACCCATGGCGAGAAGCCCCAGAAATTCATTCTGACACCTCTTCGCTATATGCCAACCCCTCCATAAAATCATTCCAAAAAGTATAAGGACGACTGAGGTTCCCACGAAACCCAATTCCTCTCCGATAATAGCATATATAAAATCGGTATGCCTGTCTGGAAGATAAAAGAATTTTTGCCGGCTCTCTCCCAAACCCCTGCCCAGTATGCCTCCCGATCCGAAAGCTATGAGTGACTGAATAATGTGAAAACCCCGTCCCAGGGGATCGCTTTCCGGATCCAAAAAAGCTTCGATACGTGTTCTCCAGTAAACATTTCCTCCAAAAAAGATCAAAAAAAGCCCCAGCGGAATGAGAATGATAACCGGAAGAAGAAGATGCATTATGCGGCGCCCACCAAGGAAAAGCATAATAAAGGTAATAAGAAGAAGAAATAATGACGTTCCAAGGTCGGGTTCCAACAGCACCAGAAGACACATACCTCCTACCACAACCAGAAAGGGAACTACACCATACAAAAAATCTTGCGCACGGTGTGGATACACAACAAGGGCATCCGCCATATACAGGACAATTGCAAGCTTGGCCAATTCCGAAGGCTGGAATGTAAGAAATCCCACCACCAGCCAGCGAAAAGAGCCTCCTGCTTCTCTTCCTAAACCGGGTATAAAAACAAGGACAAGCAAAATAAAGGAAAATACCAGAAATTTTTTGCTGAATCGACGCAAGAGGTTTAATTCCATGAAACTCACTGGTATAAAAATTAAAAAAGCAAATACCAACCCTACCGCATGCCGTTTCAGGAAAAAAAAGGGGTCACCGTAAGCGTACAAGCCCGTGGTCATGCTGGAACTGAAAACCATGACCACTCCAATGGATAGTAAACCTATTACAGACCAGAAAAGGAGAGGATCGGTATCCCACCACCAGCGGTACCCTTTTTCATCTCTGAAAAAAGATTTCAGTTTATGGACATCAACACCCTCAGAATCCATCAACCAACCTCCTGAAGTGTTCGCCTCGCTGTTCAAAATCCCGGTATCCATCCCAGCTGGTGCAAGCAGGGGATAAAAGAACCTGATCTCCACTCACCGCCGAAGCGGCGGCAATCTTTACCGCATCAGGTAGTCCTTTCACTATCTCCCGGGGAAGAGATGAAGGGAGAAATTCCGCTATTCTCAAGCGATCCTCACCGAAGAGAATCACTTTTTTTACTTTCCCTCCCGCCAATATTTCCTGCAACCGGTAAAAATCAAGGCTTTTCCCTCTGCCTCCCAGCAACAGGATTATCGGCCCGCTCAAGGAGTCAACCGCTGCTTTTGTGGCAGAAGGAGTTGTAGACTTAGAATCATTGTAATAATTCACCCCGTCTCTTTTCCTCACAAACTCGATACGGTGGGGAAGACTGCGAAAGGAAGGCAATACACGTTCCAGTGTCTGGCCCGGGACACCTGCTATGCTGGCGGCGAGTGCCGCGAAAGCCAGGTTTTCGAGATTGTGCCGTCCCGTCAAGGACCACCTCTCCAGTGTGATTTCTGTTTTTTTTCCATCGAGTACTAACACCAGACGATTTCCGCTGATATACGCTCCTTCGAAAAGCCGGCCTGAAGCTGCAAAAAGAAGAGAGCGGGACTTGAGAAACCGTGTTCGAGGAGATTGCCAAGCGGGTCGACACACATTGAGGAGCGAATAATCATCACGTGACTGGTTGTCATAAATCCTGTACTTTGCTTCAGCATACCTTTCCATGGTGCCATGACGGTCCAGATGATTCGGAAAAATGTTCACGATGCCTGCTATGTGGAACCGGGCGGTAAAAGTCCTCTCCAACTGAAAGCTACTGAGTTCGACCACTCCCCAATCATAGCTTTTGAACCCACCGGAAATATCACACAGAGGTATTCCCAGGTTCCCGCCCACGAAAACCTTCAAGCCGTGTTCTCGTAAAAATTCCCCCAGCAGCGATACAGTGGTGCTTTTTCCTTGTGAGCCGGTGACACCGATGAGTGGAAAGGAAATCTCCCTGCAAGCTACCTCGATCTCGCTCACCAGTGGAATACCTGACTGTTCCAGAATATGGATCAGGGGATGAGAAGAAGCGATACCGGGGCTTACTACCGCTTCTTCATAACGTTCTCCTTTCCCGGGGACAGAAAAAGTAAACCGGGTATTTTCTGCCAACTCTTTGGGAATTTTTTCAACGGGCAGAGCATCATCATAGGCTACTACTTTTTCTCCTTTTTGCAAAAAAAACCGGCAGACACTGAACCCGGTCCTTCCTAAACCAAGAACAAAAACCGCCATATTTTCACCTTCCCGCGCTTACAAGAGCGAGGAACACCCCCAGTCCGTGTATCATCCAGAACCGCACAGTTACCTGGGGTTCTTTCCAGCCGGCCAGCTCCAAGTGGTGGTGAAAGGGACTCATAAGAAATATTCTTTTTTTTCTGATTTTATAAGAAAGAACCTGTATGATTACTGAGAAAGTATCAATCACAAATACCAAGCCGCATAGCACCAAAAGCAACGATTCGCCGGATGCCAGGGCTAAAAAACCCAGTAACGCCCCCAGACTCAAAGAACCGGAATCACCCATAAATATACGAGCAGGCCAGGTATTATACCAGAGAAAAGAAAAAACAGCTCCGGCTATGGAAAAGCTCAGCAATGACAAGGATGGTGCGCCTCTTTGGATAAAATACCATCCCCAAAACAAAAATGACAGTGTTCCACATCCCCCCGCAAGACCATCCAGCCCGTCGGAAATGTTAAAAGCGTTGGACGAAGCCACCAAAACGAATACTCCAAAAAAAAAGAAAAGTACGGGGTGGAATTCCCATATCCTCTCTGAAAAGGGCACACCTACCCTGGCAGGGAAAAATTGTATTCCCCATCCCATCACAGCTCCACTCAAAAGAAGCTGGAAAGTAAATTTGGCCCGGGCTTTCAACCCCCATGGACGGTTGAAAAAGTTTTTGAGAACATCATCTAAAAAACCCAGCGTGAAAAAAGCAACCACTACAATAATGCCACCTGTGGGTATCGATGTATCCCTCCCCAACAGCACAATAGTGAGAATAAGGGATACAACGATGACTACTCCAGCCATACTCGGGGTATTTTCTTTATGGAGATGAAGATCGGGACCTTCCTTCTTAATTTTTTGACCTACCCTGCGGCGCTTTTGCCAGGAAATAAAAAACGGAAAAAGAACCGCACTCACTAAAAAAGCGAGGAAAAAACCGCCATACACGAAGCTTTCAACCGGCATCAGAAAGGTCCTCTTGCAAAAATTGTGGAATTGATTCTTCCATGCGCATTCCCCTGGACCCTTTGAATAAAACAACCCATTTTTTTTCAGCTTCACCTAAATGTTCATGGAGGATCCCTTCTACTTCGCGGTGAGAAGAAGCCACAAATATCCCACCGCCCCCTTGTTCCTGTGACAATACACGGTCGGCTGCCCTGTGGAAAAGGCTTCCTCGCAATATCGTTTTGTCTATTCCCAATCCAACAAGGGTTCGGATCACCTCCTGGTGAGCACTCTCACTGGCTCTTCCCAGTTCAAGCATATCGCCCAAGACCGCCCAGGTTTCATATCCCCTCCGCTGAAAAAGAGGCAATATTTCAAGACTCTTGCGCATTGAAACAGGATTGGCGTTGTATGTATCGTCAATAACGATTCCCCCCTTCACCGTATACAACCTCTCCCGGCCCCGGGAAGGCAGAAAAGCGGAAACCCGTCTTTGTATTTCCGGTGTGCTCATTCCAGATTCGAGGGCAAAATGAAGCGCGGGGAGCAGTAATTCCGAGGCCTGAGGGGATATGAAGGGAAGATCTATCTCAAGGGTTGAGCCGAAGACAACACAGTGAATTGAGGAACGCACTGTATCAGGATGAAAAATATACTTCTCAATACGCAAAGAGGTGTTTCCACCGTAACAGTATACTTCCCTCCCAGGCCTCTGGCACAAGGACCGTATTTCATCCCACTGCAGGTTGTCAGCGTGGACATATACCCGCTCTACTCCCTTCCCCACAAGCTGGATCTTTTCCTGCACAACTCTCTCGACACTTTGTAAACCCTCCAGGTGCCCTTCACCGATGGGAGAGAGTATAACCGTGTGTGGCCGAATGGCTGAGTAGAGTTCCTGCATCTCTCCCAAAGCATTGATGCCGGCCTCTACAAGAAACAACCGGCTTCCCTCACGAAAACCGCAAAAGGAGAGAGCTATGCCCAACGGCGTATTGTAACTGTGCGGAGTGGCTTCAACGGAGAAATGGCCGGAAAGAAGGTGGAGAAAAAAATTTTTTATGGTGGTTTTTCCCACGGTTCCGGTAAATGCAATTCGGTGTCCACCCAATGTGTCCAGGGCCCATCTTCCCAGGGAAAGGAGTGCAGGCAAGGTATTTTCCACTTGAATTTGCACGAAACCTGATAGCGCACTATTTCCCCTTTCAACCAAGGCTCCCGCAGCTCCTCGTGAATGGGCCTCTTTGAGATACAAGTGCCCGTCTGTCTTTTCCCCTTTCAACGCAGCGAAAAGAGACCCTGCACGGCACTCCCTGCTATCGGAAACTACCCCGTTAAATACAGAGGCGTCTCCCGGAGCAGCTACTTTTCCCCCCGTCAAACGGAGTACATCGGTCAGCTGAAATCTCAACTCGCTTTTCCTTTCAAATAACGCCGTGCTACCTCCGCATCATTATGTGGAACCACTGTATCAGCATAAATTTGCAGTCTTTCCGGACCTTTTCCTGCGAGGAAAACGACGTCTTCAGCTTCCGCCAAGGAAAGAGCCGCCTGGATGGCTTCTGTACGGTCCAAGAGAACAATTCTGTGCACTGTTTTCTCTTCAGCAACACGTTCCACGCCCTCGAGAGCGCCCTTTACCGTCTCAAGTGGATCTTCATGGCGGGGGTTATCAGCGGTAAGAATGCACACATCACTGTACCGCGCTGCTACCTCTCCCATCAACGGTCTCTTACGAATGTCCCGCTCCCCTCCGCACCCGAATACCGTAATCACTTTTCCATGTGATACCTCCCGAATCAACGTAAGTGTGCGCTCAAGTCCGTGCCAATTGTGGGCAAAATCAACCACTACCTCGAATGGCTGCCCGCACAGTACCCTTTCCCAGCGACCAGGCACACGTTCGCTCTTGAGTAGACTTCTGCCAACCACTTGAATATCAATACCGAATTCAAGAGCTAAGGCGGCGGCACCCAATGCGTTACATACATTATGGGAACCCGGTAAAGCAACAGCAGCGGGTATATCACCCCACGGACTTACCAGGATGAAAGTGGAACCGTCGATACAATTATGGATATTTTCCGCTCGAACTTCTGCTTCTCGCGTGAGACCGAAAGTGATGAAGGGCAGTCCCGACTGCTCAACCATACCAAAAGCGTGAGCATCGCCCCGGTTCACTGCTATCATGCGGCTATATGTTGTATCGCAGTTACCCCCAATCATCTGTAGTAACAATTTTTTGCTGTTCAGGTAGTGTTCGAAGCTTCCATGAAATTCCAGGTGCTCCGGTATGATATTGGTTATAATAGCTGCACTGAAATGCATACCGTCCACTTTTCCCAGTGCCAGTCCATGGGAAGATATTTCCATCACGGCATGGTTCATTCCTTTGACTTCCATTGATTTCAAGCGTTGATAGATATGTAATGATTCTTCGGTAGTATTGACGGCCTCAAATTCCTCGTTCCCAACCAGGTTCTTAACGGTTGTGAGAAGGCCCGCAGGAAAACCGGCTTCCTCCAATATGTTGTGCAGGTAAAAGCACGTTGTTGTTTTCCCGTTTGTCCCCGTCACGCCGATAATCCGCATTTTCTTTGAGGGGTAATCATGAAAATGTGCAGCCGCCTGAGCCATGGCACGGCGGCTGTCGTCTACGAGAATCCATGAAACATTTGTCTCTGGTGGTGGGAGGGAGGTGGAATTCTGCAAAACGACACACACTGCACCGCGCTCCACTGCCTGTGGTATAAAAAGATGACCATCAGTATTGGTTCCCGGAACTGCAAAAAAAACATAGCCCGGCCGGACCAGGCGGGAATCAACCGCCAATCCAGTAAGTGTTTCCTCTGCGTTTTTTATTGCGCTGGAAAGGTTTATGAGGATTTCTGCAAGTGTACCCACCTTCAAAATGTCTGTACCTCCACATCCTCCGGTCGAATGCCCTTGAGAGCGATAATCTCCTGAGCTATTTCTCGAAAAACAGGAGCAGCGATAGTCCCGCCATAATATTCCCCCTGTGGCTCATCCAGTATCACTGCAATGCCGTATTCCGGATCGGGATAGGGGAAAAAACCTACAAATGAAGAGACGAACGCATTGCGCATATATCTACCGTCCGGGCCGATTTTCTGACCGGTACCGGTTTTTCCGGCTATCCTGTACCCAGCCACAGCCGCCCTCTTTCCTGTTCCCTCATCAACCGCCCGCAACATCATCTCAAGAGTTAACATGGCCGACTCCGGAGAAACAACCCGATCCACCGGTGAGGGAAGAAATTCTTCCACTATTTTCCCCTCCTGAGTAACAATCCTGGATACAATGCGCGGCCGCATGAGCATTCCCCGGTTGGCTACCCCTGATAATGCGCTGAGGAGCTGTAAGGGGGTCACGAGGATTTCTTGTCCGATGGGTATTGCTCCAATGGATAGCGCCGACCAATCCTGCGGGCGCCGCAAAAGCCCGGATTCTTCTCCAATGAGCCCGCTTCCTGTCTTTTGTCCGATGCCGAAACCGCTGAAATAGCGATAGAGTTTTTCTTCCCCCAAGCGCTTTGCCAGTATAATCGTTCCCACGTTGCAAGAATCGGCAACGATGTCTCTCAGCGCAATGTCACCATGAGCCTTGACATCACGTACCCGATGATTATACACCATTATATGGCCGGGACAAAAAAACCTTTCCTGCAGGTACGCGAGGTTCTCATCCAAAACAGCGGCCATGAGCAGGGGTTTTAAGGTCGAACCAGGTTCAAATACCAGGCCGATGCCCAGGTTTTTCCAACTTTCTGCGGGAAAAGCCCAAAAACTATCGCTATTAAAGGCAGGGCGGGAAGCCATGGCTACAATATCACCATTGCGGGGATTGTTAACGATAACCACTCCCCGTTTCGCACCCGTGTTTTCCATGGCGTTGTCCAGAGCTCTCTCAACGAAAAATTGGATTGAAGAGTCAATGGTAAGAAAAACATCTAAACCGGGTTCCGGTTGTAAAAAGCCTGTACTTCCCGGTATTTCCCGGCCTGTCGCGTCCCGTTCATACGTGATATAGCCTACTTCACCGGTTAATTTCTCGTTGAAAGAGTATTCCACACCTTCGAGACCACGGTGATCGGTGCCGACAAAACCAATGAGGTTACTCAAGAGAGGTGATTGAGGGTAAAACCGGTAGTTTTCCCGCCTCCACTCGATACCACGCACATTCGCCGCCATGAGGTCTTCCGCCATGTACAGCGGCACTTTACGCTGTATCCAAACAAAAGTGAGGCTGCTTTCCAAAAGAACAAGCATTTCTTCTTCTGAACGATTGAGAACGGTGGCAAGTATTTTCGCAGTATGGTGAACATCTTCGATCACGGGAGGAAGGGCATATATTGAGATCGCTTCTGTATCGCGGGCCAGGATTTCCCCAGAACGGTCAAGAATTCTCCCTCGGCTGGGAAGCAGATCTTCCATCTTGAACCTGATAAAATTCGCTCTTTCTCTGAAGGCAGCTCCTTGCACCACCTGTATGGTAAAGAGCCTGAATCCTACGTAAGCCAGCAGGAGAAGAAAGACGAAAACCAGAAAATTCGCTCGAAGAATAAATTTTTTTTGGCTCATCGCCCCCTCTCCCCGCCTGTAAGAGCCTGAGCGAGTTGCCTGTCTCCCTCGCCGGCTGAGACGGAGCTTCCCCCAGAGGCTAAATACAGAGTCTCACCGGGAGGAACCATACCTAAAGTACCGGTTGCAATTTCCTCAATACGCTCCAGGGAAGAAGCCTGGGCAATTTTCATTTCCAACCGGTCCCTCTCGGCTACCAGTTGTTCCACGACCGTTCGCTTGACATCTACAGAAAAACCTCGCTCGACAAGTCTTGCTTGAGTAGCTAAATAGGCAAGAGCCATAAAGATGAGGAAGAAAAGAAACATAAATTGTTTCAGCCGTGACATTGTACCTCACCTTCTTTCCTTGTTTTCTTGCGAGCTGCCCGTAACTTTCCGCTTCGGCTTCGAGGGTTTTCTTTTCGTTCACGGGAAGATGGAACAAGCGGCTTTTTGGTCAAAGTATCAAAGTCCGGCTCAGCACGAAAAAAAATTTTTACCCGCCTGTCCTCTAAGGAGTGGTAACTGATCACCACCATAACTCCTTCTTCCAGCAAAACATTTTTTCCCTCTCTCAACCCCGAGTCCATTTCTTCCAATTCCCTGTTCACCCGGATACGTAACGCCTGAAAAATACGGGTAGCTGGATGTATCTTTCCCCTTTTTCCCGGTATTGCCCGGCAAATGATATCGGAAAGCTCTGTGGTTGTTTGCACCAAAGTTCTTTCCCTGGCCCGGCAGACAGCCCGTGCGATACGCCGTGAATACCGCTCTTCACCCAGGTAAAAAAATACATCCGCTAATTCATCTTCAGAAAAACTGTTGACAATATCAAAAGCTGTGAGCGTATCCAGAGGGTTCATGCGCATGTCCAGGGGACCTTCTTGCCGAAAGCTGAACCCCCGATTTTTCAGATCGAGTTGCGCAGACGAAACCCCCAGGTCAAACAGTACGCCGTTCACCTCCCCGACCCCCGCTTCATGAAGCAATTCAGAAAGACATGAGAAAACCCCATGAAGAAGTTTGAATCGTCCGGAAAAATTATGAAGCCGCTTCCATGCCCTTTCCAGTGCCTCAGGGTCCCGGTCTATCCCCAACACGTACGCCTGTCCTTCTGTCTTTTCCAAAATAGCTCGAGCATGGCCTCCGTCTCCCACCGTGGCGTCCAGGTATATACCGTCTTTCCTCGTAAGCAGGTAAGAACATACCTCATCCACCATTACAGGACGATGAAACATCTCTGCATCAAATGCCTGAATCAATGATGCCCTCGGTTATCTCCTCGAACTTCTCCTGTACATCATCTGAGTAACTCTTCCATACATCTTCCGACCAAATTTCAACTCTTGTGCCTACTCCAACGATCATGGAGTTTTTTTCAATGTGGGCATAATCACGGAGGGAACGGGGAAGCATGATCCTTCCCTGGGAATCGAGATTGGTTGAGGAGGCGTTGGCCAGGAATACACGGGAGAAACTGCGTCCTTCTTTGCGAGTCAGGGGCAGGGAGGCAATCCCCTGATACAGCTTTTCCCAGACATCCTGATTGAACACAAATATGCAATTCTCCAATCCCCGGGTAAGATACAGGGTGGCAGAGAGTTCTTTCCTGAATTCGTTGGGGATGATAATCCTTCCCTTGCTATCAACGGAATGTTGATACTGTCCCAAAAACATGGGCTGCCTCCCCCATTCCCCCACAATTACCCACATTCTACCACCATCTACCACAAAAGGGAAGAGGGAACACCACTTTATTTAAAATATTTTTGAAAACAGGATTCAGGATACTCTATTACAGGAAGAAAAGCAGAGGAAGGATCAAGAGGTGACCCTTCGGCCCTTCTTTCCCTCGAGAGCCATTTTGAATTCTTCCCAGCGGGTTGCCTCCATATACAATGTTGAATACGCAGAGCCTACGTCGGTTAAGGAATGGGCATCGGAAAAACGTAGAATTGCATACCCCTCTAGATTCAGGGTTGCAATGGCTTCTTGAGTTGATGTGCGGCGGGAAACTTCCACAGCCTGTATCGGTAATTGGGGAGGAATGAAGCCGAGGACATGAATGATACTGTAGGCGGTACGGTCTACATGAGAGGGAATGACAACACCCCCTCCACTGTAAACATTCTTACATACGTCCTCCAGGGAAAGATTCAGTGTATGGGTAAGCAGGTAATCTTTTTTTTCCTTTATTTCGCCCTCCACATCGATGACCCACTCCTGCCCCCACAGGTTCTCGTCAAGGGAAAGCCTCTGAAGGTGTTCGGAAATGAAACCGGCAAAGCCGTTCAGTTCTTTCAGAGAGGGGAAAAAGCATAAAAGGTGAACTTCTTCCCGCGTCTCAATTTCCATACCAGGGATTACCCACACACCGAAACGGTTGCCCAGCGCCACCGTTACGGCGACATTTTCAGCGCTATTATGATCGGTTACTGAGATAATGTCCAGACCCTTTTCCACCGCCTCGAGCACAATGCAGTGTGGGAGCATCTCTCGTTCGGCACAGGGTGATAAAACAGAATGAATATGGAGATCTGCGCGGAATGTCCTCTCACCCATGCTTCCTGGTGCCCGGAACCCCAAGCCCTGAAAGTACCGCCACCGCCTGGTAGCTGGTAAGTGGCGTGCTTAAAAGCGTTACCCCTTCTTTCACGGCACGCTGGACAGTGGGTTCCCCAATATCCTGACTGTTTGTCACAACAATACAGGCCATACCTACCAGAACAGCCACCGCCACGGTATTGGGGTGTGATTGTATAGTGATCCATCCACTCCCTTCGGTAGCGTTGGCTATACAATCACTCAGGAGGTCTCCACAATAGCCTCCGGTTATTTCTGTCTCCCCTAAATCCCCCTTAACCACCACTTTTGCCTTCAGAGGTTCCACGATCTGGATTACTTTCAATTTTTTGCATTCCCCTTTCTTCATTCATGGTTTGGGGAACCTTGCTTGCAAGGTCAAAGATCTCCCGGGACAATCCAAGCATTTTTTCACGAAGTAAAAACGGACAATCTATCTCTTGTGCTTTTTCACGAACCACATCCTCTGCCAGCGCCCGGCAGGTGGGAGAACCGCAAGCTCCACAGTCAAGACCGGGAAGGTTTTCCAATATATTCTCAATAGTCTGATATTTCTCTAATGCCTTACGATAATCGGTATCAAGCTTTAAAACGTCACTTGCCACGAAAGGATGGCGGCGAAGGAAAACTCTTTCCCGAACCAGCTCCTTCCACTCACGATCCTCCAACTCGCGATATGCAGGGTATTTTTTAACCAGTTGCTGAACATTAACCTTGGACAAGAAAGGGTTCTGCACGCCCAGAACCCCACCGATGCATCCCCCCACACACGCTTGGGCTTCACAATACAGAACGCCTGATAATTCTCCCATTTCAATCTTTTCAAACACAGACATCACATTGTGGATTCCATCCACTGCCACATATTCCCCTTCATTGAGAGATTCCTGTTCTCCTCCTGAACGGGCCCAGCCGATTCCTTTCCAGCTTGCCAGCTGCAGGCTTGACTGTTCATCGAGCTCATCCAGTATATTTATGATGCGGGAATAGACCTGGGAAATGGAAATCGCACCATCAATCCTGCCCTTATCGTCACTGCTTTGCCTCACTTCCGTCACCTTCGCCGGACAGGGGGTAATGAAAAAAACGCCTACCTCTTCCGAGTGGTAGCCTTTTTTCATGGCGCGTAACCGCGCAGTATGTGCAGCTATACCCAAGGGGGTATCAAGGGGAAGCAAGGTTCCGGTGAGTGAAGGAAACTTCTCTTCGACCATCCTGACTACAGCCGGACAAGCTGAAGAGATAACCGGTTTGGGTATATCCTTTGACAAAAGATATTTTTTAATTTCTTCAGCGAGTATTTCTGCTCCCCTCGCTACTTCGAATACCTCATGAAATCCAAGACTCAATAATCCGTTAATAAGCTTGCCTATAGATATGCTTGGTGGAAACTGGGGATAGAAGGCAGGTGCAGGAAGAGCAATAGAATATTTGAACCGCTGAATGGCATCCAGTGGATCTGTTTGGGCATATTTTGCATGGTTCGGACAGGTACGTATACATTCACCACAGTCTATGCATCGTTCCTCATCTATCCTCGCTTTTCCACCCTTGACCCGAATAGCCTCTGTGGGACACCGGCGAATGCAATGTGTACATCCCTTGCATTTTTCTTCATCAAGGAGAACAGAATGAAAAAAATCATTTCTCAACTTCAGCACCATCTCTTTGTGAGTTGACTAAAAAATCCATGCTTACCCGGGTTCCCACTCCAACACGGGAATCGATTTCCAGGGCATCTGAACATTTTCTCATGTTTGAGAGGCCGTACCCAGCACCAAAACCCAACTCACGGACATGAGGGGGAGCCGTCGAATACCCCTCCTGAAAGGCCAATTCCAGATCCGGTATACCAGGTCCTTCATCATTGATGTTGATATGTACCTTGTCGTGATAAATCACCGTGGTAAATGTTCCCTTGAAAGCATGAATCACAACGTTCATTTCAGCTTCATAAGCTGCAATAACAATTCGGCGGATAAAAGGAGGCGGGAATCCCGCCTGGAGCAATATCTTTTTCAGCTCTCCCGAGATATCCCCGGAACTCTGAAAATCAGCTCCCACTATTTCTCTGGATACTTCATAAAGAGGGTCACGGTCTGCCATCACTTCACTTCGCTGCACCCTCTGATCCCACTTCGATACAACCTCCCACATGCTTCATACATGGGGAGGCGGGGAGCCAATATAGGGATCTTTTTCACTCCGGCCAAATCGAGTGTGGCAGAATCCGGACGCTTCCCCCTTACAAAAACAATGCCTATCAGGTCGCTCATTTCAGCTGTGCGAATCACCTGAGGGTTTGTCAATCCTGTCAACAGCAGGGACCTCTCCTTGGAAAAAGCCAACACATCACTCAAGAGGTCGCTTCCGCAGGCCGATGAAGGTTCTGCTTTCAGATCCTTGTTCCCGCCAACCAGTACTTCAGCTTCTAAAATATCCTTGATTTCCTGCAACGTCATGGTGTGCCCCTCCTTGCTCTATCGCCCCGCAAAAGCTTCGATACCTTGTTGCTGCAGCCTTTGTACAGCTGCTCTCGCCTCGTCCATGCCTGGAAAACCGGTTATCTGTACTTTGTGAATATTCCCTTCCTGCAGGATAACGGGATTCAATCCATATTCCCGCAAAGTTTCCGCCATGCGTTCGGCGTTAGCCCGCTGGCCGAACGCTCCACACTGTACATAGTATTCTCCTTCAACCGGTTGTAATTCTCTTTCAGGTTGGGTAACGGCGGGAGTCGATGGAGGAGCCTCAACAACTCTTACCGCCGGCGCGGGAGGGGGATCTTCTGCAACCTCTGGAAAAGAAGGTGGGGAAACTTCAGCTACAGCAGGTGGTGCAACTTCCTCTGTTGGTGGCACAGGAACTGTTTCCTCTGCAGGCACTGCATCGTCCCTTCTTTCAAGTTCAGCCACAAGCTCTCTCGCCCGTTGTTCCTCGGAAATTGTTTCCATACCGAAACTGCTGCCCATCAGGTAATCGGTATAGGCGTCCAAATCTCCCCTGGCCACAAAAAAAGCCACCATGACCACAAGAAAACAGCCTAAAAGGAAAACCACTAGCTCAACAGGGTCTTTTTTTCTCAATAATCGAATCATAAGCCTTTTATACCCTCTATCAGTTTTTCGAGTCTCTCTTTCTCGCGCTCCAATTCCCGGCTACGTACTTCATCTCTTTGAATAACCTCTTCAGGAGCGCGTTCTAAGAATTTAGGGTTACCGAGACGACTGCGTACTCTGAAGAGATCTTTTTTTCGACCATCCAGTTTCTTTTCCAGCCTCTCCACTTCTTTTTCCACCTCGATAAAACCCTCGACCTCCATAAACAAGTCAGCTCCCGGCACCCGCCCGGTAGCCATGCCGGATTTCTCTCCCTTTCCATTAACCAGTATCTCACAATTTGCCAATTGTTCAATATAGGGACGAAAGATCTCCACATTTCCTGTAAGAAGGGAATCGGAAAAGTGCACATTCACCCTGCAGGTGTTTGCCGGTGAAACGGACAATTCAGCTCGCAAGAATCGTATTTCACGGATTATATCCTGTACACGTTCCATCAAGGAACCATCTTCATCTTCAGCGAATTCCACCCTTTCAACCGGCCATCTACTCACCATCAGGCTGTCCATCTTCCGGGTCGGAAGGTGGGTGAATATTTCCTCGGTTATGTACGGTATGACTGGGTGAAGAAGATGGAGTATCCGGTCCAGGAGAAAAACCAGCACATTTTGGGTGCGATTTCTTTTTTCGCGATCACCCTCCTGATACAGGTCCGCCTTGGCGAGCTCAATGTACCAATCGCAAAAATCACCCCACACAAAGTCATAGATTTTCCTAACGTAGTCTCCGAACGCGTACCCGGCAAGAGACATATTTGCTGAGTGAATGACGGTGTCCAAGCGGGAAAGGATCCAGCGATCCTTCAGTTCATAAGATTCCTCCCATTTTTCAAGAGGAAAGGGAACAAATCCCTCCAGGTTCATGAACACAAATCGAGAGGCATTCCACAATTTATTCATGAAATTCCTTGCCGCCTCAATATGGTTCATGGAAAGGCTTATGTCTCTTCCCTGTATGGTAAGCCATGCAAGGGAAAAACGGAGGGAATCTGCACCGTAACGTTCGACGACCTCAAGCGGGTCAAGGGCATTTCCTGCGGATTTACTCATTTTTTTTCCCGCTTCGTCCCGGACTAACGGAGTTATATATATCTCGCGAAAGGGCACTTCCCCCATAAACTTGAGCCCCATCATGATCATTCTTGCTACCCAGAAGAAAATTATGTCAAAACCGGTAACCAAAACCGAAGTAGGGTAGAATACCTGCACATCCCGGGTATTTTCCGGCCATCCTAAGGTTGAAAATGGCCAGAGGGCAGAGCTGAACCAGGTATCAAGAACATCTTCATCCTGCTTCACTGTTCCTCCGCAATCAACGCACTCGGAAGGAGAGCCACGATGGGCAAACGTTGTGCCACAGGCATCACAGTAATACACAGGAATACGATGTCCCCACCATATCTGCCTTGAGATGCACCAGTCACGGATATTATTCATCCACTCGTAATACACCTTCGACCAACGCTCCGGAATAAAAACGGTTTCCCCTTTCTCAACTGCCTGGATTGCAGGTGCTGCAAGCTCTTTCATTCTGACAAACCACTGTTTTGATACGTAAGGCTCCACGGCAGTGTTACATCTGTAACAATGACCTACAGAATGAGTGAAGGCTTGTGTGTCCTCCAACAATCCTTTCTTTTCCAAAAGCGTGAGTACCTTTTCCCGGCATTCATCACGACTGAGACCGGCACAATCTCCTGCCTGTTCGTTCATATACCCCTTTGAGTCAATAACCTGCAGGCACGGGAGGTTATGTTTCCGCCCCAATTCGAAATCGAACATATCGTGGGCAGGTGTAATTTTCAAAACTCCTGTCCCGAACTCCATATCAACATAGGGGTCGGTGATGACAGGAACATCTTTCTCCAAGAGGGGAAGAAAAACCCTGCTCTTACTCACCCCCTTGTATCGCTCATCATCAGGATGCACGGCCAATGCTACGTCACCCAGAATTGTTTCCGGCCTGGTAGTTGCTACCACGAGAAACCGGTTGTCCCTGTTCACAATTGGATAGCGCACGAAATACAGAAAAGAGGATACTTCGCGGTGTTCCACTTCTATATCGGCAAGGGCTGTTTCACAACGCGGGCACCGGTTCACGATGTAGGTATCTCTGTATATTAATCCTTCTTCAAAGAGGCGGATAAAGACCTCTTTAACGGCAGAGGAAAGACCTTCATCCATGGTAAAACGCTCCCTGCTCCAATCACAGGAAGCCCCCATACGCTTCAATTGATTCACGATACGCTTCCTGTATGTATCTTTCCAGTCCCATACCCTTTGAAGAAAAAGGTCTCTCCCGAGCTCATGGCGACTTGTCCCCTCTGCGGCCAATTGACGCTCAACCACGTTTTGGGTGGCAATTCCCGCATGATCTGTCCCCGGAAGCCAAAGGGTAAGCATACCCTGCATCCTCTTGTACCGGGTAAGAATATCTTGCAGGGTAAGGTTGAGGGCATGTCCCATGTGCAAAAACCCGGTCACGTTCGGAGGCGGTATCACGATAGAAAACGAAGGCTTGTTTGATTTCTCCGAAGGGGTAAACAAGCCTTCGTTTTCCCAAAACCGGTACCACTTTTTCTCTGTCCGGGAAGCATCGTAACGCTGTGAAAGTTGTGTGTTCACAGTTGTCCCACCATTACGCCGGCTGTTCTTCAACGTCATTGTTTTCATCATCCAGCAAATGCACGTACTCTCCCTGATCGATCAATTCCTCGTTGATAAGTACTTTTTTTACGTTCTTACGGGAAGGAATCTCGAACATGAGGTCGGTCATAATCCTCTCTGTTATGGTTCTCAGTCCCCGTGCTCCGGTTCCTCTGCTCATCGCTTTTCGTGCAATATTACGCAGCGCTTTTTCCGTGAAATCGAGTTTGACTCCCTCAAGCTCGAAGAGCTTACGGTATTGTTTCACGAGACTATTCTTTGTTTCGGTAAGGATTCGAACAAGGTCATCTTCGCTTAATTGATCCAGCGCACATATGACGGGAATCCGTCCCACAAATTCCGGAATCATGCCATACTTGAGTAAATCTTCCGGTTGCACTTCGTGCAAAACATTATCGGAGGTATGTTCCGGCTTGTACTCCTCAGCCCCGAAACCTATCTTTTTTTCTTTGAGCCGAGAAGCGATGATCTTTTCCAAGCCCACAAAGGCACCTCCACAGATAAACAATATGTTTTCCGTGTTTACCTTTATAAACTCCTGGTGCGGGTGCTTCCTGCCGCCCTGAGGAGGTACGCTGGCTACTGTACCTTCAAGAATTTTCAGCAGCGCCTGTTGCACGCCTTCACCTGAAACATCCCTGGTAATGGAAGGACTGTCGGCTTTACGCCCTATTTTGTCGATTTCATCAATGTATACAATTCCCTTTTCCGCGCGTTTTATGTCAAAGTTGGCGCTCTGCAGAAGCCTCAGGAGGATATTTTCTACATCTTCTCCTACATACCCTGCTTCAGTGAGTGTTGTGGCATCGGCAATGGCAAAAGGAACATCGAGCATACGCGCCAGCGTTCTCGCAAGCAAGGTCTTTCCAGAACCGGTTGGTCCTATCAGGAGGACGTTACTTTTTTCTAATTCCACTTCATCTTGGTCCTGTGGACAAAGTATACGCTTATAATGGTTGTATACAGCTACTGCCAGAACTACTTTTACCTTGTCCTGCCCAACCACATACTGGTCCAAAAAATCCTTTATGGCATGAGGGACGGGGAGGTCTTCCAGGTGAAAATCGGTATGCTTGTTTTTCCTGTCTTCTCTGACTATTTCTTCACAAAGATGCACACATTCATTGCAGATGTATACACCGGGCCCTGCTATCAGTTTGCTCACTTCTGCTTGATTTTTACCGCAGAACGAGCAGCGTAAACGTTTTTTCTCCTCTTCAAGCCTTGCCATTGGAAACCTCGTCCCCTTTGCTCCTGTCTTTTCTTTCCTGTGGTATCAAAACACGGTCTACCAGTCCGTATTCCCTGGCCTCTTCGGGTGACATAAAGTAATCCCGTTCAGTGTCATGTGCAATTTTCTCCAGGGGTTGAGCGGTATGCCGGCTCAATATCTGGTTCAGACGTTCCCGCATCTTGAGCATCTCACGAGCATGGATTTCAACGTCTGTAACCTGCCCCTGTGCTCCGCCCATAGGCTGGTGGATCATCACCCTGGCACTGGGAAGAGCCAGGCGTTTTCCCTTGGTTCCCGCCGCCAGTATGAGGGCCGCTCCGCTGGCGGCTTGCCCGATGCATATGGTGGAAACAGCGGATTTCACATATTGAATGGTATCGTAAATAGCCAATGAAGACGAAACCAGGCCTCCCGGACTGTTAATGTACAGGTTGACGTCTTTTTCCGAATTCGTGGCGTCCAAAAAAAGCAACTGTGCGATAATGAGGTTAGCAACCGTATCGTTTATCTCCGTTCCTAAAAAGACTATCCTGTCCTGGAGCAACCGGGAATAAATGTCGAAAGAACGTTCTCCCCGGGGTGTCTGCTCAACAACAATTGGTACAAGATATGAGTTGAGCATATTTTCATTTTGTATACCTTCTTTCATGAAATCATCTCCTCATCAGGGTTTTCCAGGGTCCTCCACTCATCAAGGTTCATCGCTTTATCCGCTTCTTTTACCTGAACACGCTCACCGATATGGGTGAAAAGTTTTTGTTGCAACAGGCCTTCCCTTATGCCCTTTATTCTATCATTACGCTCAAGAATCGAGCGAACTTCCTCCGGTGTCTTGCCAACGCGCCCGGACAGAGTGTGTATTTCTTCGTGAACGTCCTGCTCCGTTACCTTGATCTCGTTTTTCCTGGCATATTCTGCCAGAACAAAGAATTTTTTCAATTCCCATAAGGCTATCTTTCTGATTGATTCCCGGAATTCCTCAGCCGATATGCCGGAAAGCTCCAGGTAACGGTCTTGTGTCATTCCCTCTTTGTGTAAATTCTTTTCAAAATCCTGCTCCCGCTTCCGTGTCTCCTGTTCAAGTAATACAGAGGGAATATCTATTTCTGACTCCCGGCATACAGCTGTGACCGCTTCCTGGTGAAAACGGCTTTGTACCATGTCTTTTGCCATGGCTTCAAGGCTTTGCCGTATCTTTGCCCTGAGCACTTCAACGGAAGTGAATTCATCACCCAGCTCCTGCAGAAAATTTTGATCAAGGCTCGGAACTTGCTTTTCTTTAATTTCTGATATGTGTAACGTAACCTCCTGTTCCGCTGGGGCTTCCGGTTGACCCAGCGGTACAGTGGTACTCTCTCCCCGTGTCATACCCAACAACGCACGGCTGATGAGAGATGGAGGGTCATCCGATTCAGATTGTTGTGCAATGACACCGTGTTTTTTTCCATCAACTGTTATGTGTACCAGGTCTCCTTCCTGCACCGACCCTTCTGTACGGTCTACCCATTTGCTTTTGGACTCTTTCAGCCTCTGTAATTCTTTTTCCACATCTTCATCACGTATTTCCAGGCGTTGCCGCAGCACTTCAAGGGATGCCGGATCAGGCATCTGCGGATGAGGGTACAGCATCACATTACCCTTGAAAACAAGGGGTTTTCCTTCTTCCGCCTCTATGATTTCAACTCCAGGCTCGCCGATGATATCCAATTCTTCTTTTTTCAATACTTCCTGGAAGGCCTCGGGAACCAGTTTTTTCACCAATCCATCACGAATGTATCCTTCTCCCACTTGATGCCGTACCATGCTGCGCGGAGCTTTCCCCTTGCGGAAACCCGGTACAACAGTTCTCCGGCTCAAGTCACGATATATCTCCTCCGTTGTTTCTTTGACCCGCTCTTCCTCCACTGTAATCTCAAATTCAATGACGTATTTTTCTTTTTCATTACGCTTCACTGTAACCATCTCTCTGTGCACCTCTCAATTCCCCGGAAGCGGGGTCTGTTGTGAACAATAAATAAAATACCAGAAAGCAGGAAAATGCGACCCATACTTTCTGGTAGATGACTTCTGGTGCGAGAGGCGGGATTTGAACCCGCACGGCTTTTGGCCACTGGATCCTAAATCCAGCGCGTCTGCCGGTTCCGCCACTCTCGCTTTGTTGCAATACTTCTTCTACTGGGCCTCAGCCGCCACCAATTCCGCTATCTGAACAGCATTGAGAGCTGCTCCTTTGCGCAGTTGATCCCCAACAACCCACATATGTATACTGTTAGGAGCTGAAATATCTTCTCTTATTCTTCCCACGAAGCAGGAATCCTGTCCTGATGCATAAAGCGGCATGGGATAGATATCGTTCAGCGGATCATCTTCCACTGTTAAACCGGGAAATCCCTTGAACAGCTTCAGAGCTGTATCTCTGCTCACCGGATGTTGTGTTTCAACCGTCATAGCTACAGAGTGGGAGCGAAATACCGGTACCCGCACACAGGTCGCTGTGACACGTATGGAATCATCCCCTAATATTTTACGTGTTTCCCACACCAATTTCATCTCTTCCCTTGTATAAAGGTTATCAAGCACCTTGTCAATTCGCGGAATGAGATTGAAAGCAAAGGGATGGCTTGAATTTTGCGTTATCGGTTCTTTTTTTTCTACGTAGTTACATACTTGATTCTCAAGGTCTCTCATGGCTTGAGCACCTGCTCCTGACACTGCCTGATAACTGGCAGCTATAACTCTCGTAACCTGAGCGTGATCATGCAGGGGTTTCAGGGGAAGCACCGAGATGATCGTCGTACAATTCGGATTGGCTATAATATTACGAACCCGGTCCCTGTAGACAGCTTGCGGGTTGATTTCCGGAACCACCAGGGGAATGTCTTCTTCCAAGCGAAAAGCTGAGGAATTATCTATAACGAGGCATCCGGCCTCTGCCGCTTGCGGGGCGTATTCCCTGCTCACCCCGGCTCCTGCGCTCATAAGCACAATATCTATGCCGGAAAAATGTGCTTCTCCCAGCACCTGAATCGGTATTTTTTTATCTCGAAAAACAACCGTCTTCCCACGTGAACGGGCAGAAGCCAAAGGAATAAGTTTTTCAACGGGGAAATTCCTTTCTTCTAAGATGGAAAGCATCTCTTTCCCTACTGCACCGGTTACACCAACAAGCGCTACATTAAAAGTCTTCATTCAATGTCACCTCTTCATCTTCCAAAAACTCTCCATGTAAGGCCCGCACAGCGTCTTCCATTCGCTCAGCAGGTATGAGGCATGATATACGCAAATTCGACGTACTGATCATGTCAATATTTATCCCGCACTTTCCCAGTATCCGGAAAATGCGGTGAGCAATGGATGAATCACTCATGATTCCTACCCCTACAACTGAAACCCTGGTCACGGAATCGTCAAATTTCTGCCCCTGAAAGAGGAGCACTCTCCCCAGGTCAGAAAGAGCTCCGCGTGTTTTCCTTTCGTCTTCCTTGGAAACCACGAAAGCAAAATCCTTCTGGTTCTGTGCCTCACTCCCCTCGCTTTGAATAATCATATCCACTGAAACCATATTTTCCGCGAGCACCTTAAATATTCGGGCAGCCACTCCCGGTTCATTCGGTACCCCCAATAAAACAACTTTTACTAAATCACGACTATGCGTGATCGCCCTCACTTTTACCTCCTCCATTGTATCCACCTCTTCAACCCAGGTACCTTCTTCTTCACTGAAGGTCGAGCGCACGTGAACCCGTACCCCGTATTTTTGCGAAAAATCAACAGCCCGCAGTTGCAGAACTCTTGCACCGAGACTGGCCATTTCAGCCATTTCGTCATATGAAATACGGTGAATTTTGCGTGCCTGGGAAACTATACGCGGATCAGCTGTAAATACGCCGTTCACATCCGTGAATATTTCACAAAAATCGGCACCGAGAGCCGCTGCCAAAGCACACGCCGTGGCATCACTTCCGCCTCTCCCGAGGGTTGTAATATCCTCGTTGGAGGTTTTTCCCTGAAAACCGGCCACAATCACTACTTTTCCCTCTGCAAGATGAGAACGGATGCGAGCACTGTGAATACGTAAAATCTTGGCCCTGGTGTAAAAATCACTTGTTATTATACCAGCTTGTCCTCCTGTCAGGGATATGGAGTCAATACCGAGAGCATCCAGAGTAATTGATAACAAAGATACAGATATTTGCTCTCCAGTAGCCAGCAACATATCCAATTCCCGTTCAGGAGGTCTTGGATGTACTTCAAATGCCATGTGTAAAAGTTGATCGGTGGTTTTTCCCATAGCTGAAACCACAACCACCAGTTGGTGTCCAAGTTCCCAGTATTGCTTGACGCGGAAAGCGACATGGCGAACTCTTTCAAGATCGGCCACTGATGATCCACCGTACTTTTGCACTATAAAACTCATGAAACCACCGCTTTCACAACTTCTTCAATCTTATCCTTTGCGCGCATGGCCCCTACCTCAAGACACAGCAGTGAAAGGATTTATGTAGCATAGCATAAAACGGAACGGGAAAAAACCGTTTTCCCAGGGAGGGACAGTACACCTCCTTTTTAAACATCTGAGTCGGTAATAAATGATTCTCGAATGTTGGCGG
>PWXL01000265.1 GCA_003561145.1 Candidatus Atribacteria bacterium | reverse complement strand
GTGGGGGTTCAACTCCCCCCTTCGGCACCACTTCCTGTGCGCGGTTAACTCAGCGGAAGAGTGCCATCCTCACACGGTGGAAGTCGCTGGTTCAAATCCAGCACCGCGCACCATTACTTTTTCAAAATCTGAACCTCTCCACCACGATACTACTGCTGTCCAAACTCCCCCCTGTAGTAAACCTTCTGCACAATCCCTCACCAGCAAGTAAATAATAGACTTTACAAAGGAGGAAAATCATGACTACCGAAGAACGGCTGGAATGGCTGGAGAATGAAGCAAAGAGATTACAAGGTGAAATGAAGCAAAGCAGAAAAATGTCACGCTGGCTCGGAATTATACTGGGGGTGTGTGTAGGTGCCTGGTTGATTACAGGCGTATTGTTCCCTCAAGGACTTGTTGCTCAGGACGTGGCCAAGGAGATTTGGGCCAATAATTTTGTAGTGGCGAACGAGAATGGTCAGCCTATTACAATTTTGGGAGCATTCGAATTTGGACCAGCCCTGTATATGTACGACCACAAGGGTGATATCAAGGCAAGCCTGGCTGTGCTCGATGAAGAGCCAAGGCTGTACTTGTATGATGATGAAGGGAATACACGCCTTGGTCTTGCCGTCTTTGAAGATGGCCAACCTGGGCTGACATTGTTTGACGAGACGGATACCCTGCGTCTTGCATTGACTGAACTCGACACCGGGCCTTCCCTGCTCTTTTTTGACGAAACAGGTGCTGTTGCATGGGAAGCACCCTGAACGGTGTATTTTCATAGATCATACAGGTTTTTTGAGTCGTGAGTCGGGAGTCTTGAGTCGAATGTAATAACTTAAAGGGCAGGTAATCTTTAAAGGGTGATTGGTGGGGTACCATGCCTATATTTCCACTACCTCCGGCATATTCGTGGCTAGTCTTTGCGCTGTTACGGTTAGACTGGTATAATATGTTTTAATATGGTGATTAGCTTATAAGAGGCAGCTTCACCAATGTAAGTAACTATTCAGGAGCCGGAATTCAGAATAAAAAAGTAAAAAAGCAAAACAGGTATTATTACCCCAACTCCTCTTGAACCGTTACTGCTACTTACGAAGCAACCCACGATCAAGATCATTAGGCCAACGGTTGTCTACCACCGGTTGACTGCCTGAGTGGTTACAATTTACAAAGGTAAAAATCCGATGGAAGCACTGCTGAGTACTATGGGTGCGCTATTCTTTACCGGTTTGGCCGTGGGAATAGGACCTTGTATGCTTCACGTGGGGCCCGCAGTGGCCTTTTATATTACCGGTACAGCTTTGGATTGGAAAGCCGGACTGAAAGCTGCTCTGGTTTTTTCTCTCGCCCGGCTGAGTGCTCATTTATTGTTAGGAGCGCTTGCTGGAGGTATTGGCATGCGCGTGGTGATTTATCTGGAGAGAGAAATCGCTGTCGGATGGGTGCAGTTAGGAGCAACAATTTTTATTCTTTTTTTAGGAACATTAATTATCTTTGGCCACAACCCTCGCTTTCGCCTGTGTCAACATTTCAACCGACATACCGTACAAAACAGTACTCTCTCAATGGCGATGCTTGGTTTTCTGCTCGGTATTGTACCCTATTGTTTCCCCTTTCTGGGGGTATTGACATATATCGCTTTTGAATTAAGAGATATATTTCTCGGAGCAATATGCGGGTTTGCCTTTGGACTCGGAGCCTCGCTGATAACTCCTTTACTCATTATTGGACCGGCTGCGGGGATATTTCCCAGGTTATTCAAAAGTCCGCTGGTGTTGGAGATAATGAGACGTGCTTCTGGAGGTATCCTCATCCTTTTCGGTATTACCCGACTGTTCATGGCAATGACTTAAATGGGGGTACAATGCAATGGCAAGAATAAAGAGCAAGTCCCGCCTATTGAAAGAAATAATCAGCCTCGTAACATTTATGGTAGTGGGGGGGATACTGGTAGGGCAAGGTACTCCCCTTGCCTCAAGTCCTGTCGAACGCGAAACGCCTGTTGAAGCCAGATACTATGTAAAGTTAGAAGGGGAAGCAGTGCAATGCCGCCTCTGCTTCAGAAAATGTACTATTCCAGAAGGGTCAAGGGGTTACTGTGGAGTAAGAGAAAACCAGGGAGGGGTTTTATACTCTCTGGTCTATGGAAAACCCTGTGTCATCTCACCGGGAAGTCCGATCGAGAAACTACCTCTTTACCATGTAGGGCCTGGCAACCTCCGGTTTAATGTTGCCACCGCGGGATGTAATTTTCAGTGCAGCTTTTGTCATAACTGGCACATTGCCATTCAGCTGCCCGAGGAAGTAAGCTATCAAGAACTTTCCCCGCAAGAAGTGGTCACACAGGCACAACAGTATAACCTGAAATATATTTCCTTTACCTACACCGAACCTACGGTGTTTTACGAGTATATGTACGATATTGCAGCAGAGGCCAGGGAAAAAGGGATACAAACTCTCCTGAATACCAATGGAGCGATAAACCCCGAGCCTTTAAGGGCTCTCCTGAAACACATCGATGCGGTAAATGTCGATCTCAAAGCATTCACCACTGAGTTTTACGAGGTAACCTCTTTTTCCCAGCTTGAACCGGTGCTTCACACCCTGAAAATCATCAAAGAATCCGGAGTCTGGCTGGAAATCGTAAACCTGCTGATTCCCACTCTCAACGACGATCCTAAGCAGATACGGGATATGTGCCGCTGGATAAGGGAAAACCTGGGGGAAGAAGTACCGGTGCATTTCAATCGTTTCTTTCCAGCCTACAAGTTGACCAGAATACCCCCCACCCCCATTGAAACCCTGGAAAAGGCCAGGGAAATCGCCCTGGAAGAGGGCCTGAAGTATGTTTATATCGGCAACGTCCCCGGACACGAGTATAACAGCACCTATTGTCCGCAATGTGGAAATACCCTGATTAAGCGGGTCCATTTCAACGTTCTGGAAAACAATATAGAGGGGGGCACATGCCCATTCTGTGGTCACTGCCTTCCTGGCATCTGGGGATAGAATCCCGCAACCTTGAACAAGACGGCAGAGGAGGTCAGGCTCAATGCCCCAACCAGCCAACAGGTACTCACCACCCCAAGGATGGGAAGGAGAAAAACCGACGTTGCTACTGCTCCCACCATGCCCCCCCATAGATCTGCAGCATACAGCAAGCCTACCGCCGGAGCAATGCCGCTGACCTTTTGTAAATAGATTTTGTTGGCCAGCGGGAACTGCCAGCCGACAAAAAGACCGGCAATGAGATTGATAACGGCAAAGGGCACTTCTCCCGGCAGGGAGTGAAAACCACCTGACAAAGGTACCAGCCGGGAAAGCAAAAAGGCATAGAGGGCAACCATTAAAACCAACCAACCCAAAATGCTCAAATTCCTGGTTATGCTCCCCATGAAACGGCTCATGGTCCACCCTCCCAGGGCCACCCCCAACATGAAAGCCGCGGTAATAATGCCAATTTTCTGGTATACATTACCGTATGCGACTTGAAAAACAAAAAGGAGGACAATGGTAAAGGTCATCCCGGCAAAGCCACTGGTAAAAAGGGCAAAGAGCAGGGGGTAAGGGGTACATTGTCTGCGACGCCGATTTTTTAGCACCGGCAGGAAAAAAAGAAGCATGAGGGGTAAAAACCACCACCACCTCATTTGCAGTGCTCCGTCAAAAACACTTTTAAGGCGGGGATGAAACATTGCGTTCCAGAGAGCAAGGTTATGAAAAGTACTCATCGGTCTTAAGTCATGATTTATCTCCCCTCTCTCCTCCAGATAAGCCGTCAGGCGGGAAATTCTTTCGGGTGAAAGTTTGTATTCAATATAGGGTGATGTGAAAAGCCTGGTTTCAGGTCCCCTTTCATCAAAACGCCGGCTGATTTCTGCCGGCGTATCCAGGGCAAACAAATCCGGAGTCTGAGAAGCTAGAAAAAGGGTAAAATCGTTGGGAATGGTTACAACCAACGGGAAAACCTCTTTCAGCGTGGTGTAAATGCCTTGATTGAGCCTCACCATCTCCTCACTCATATACACCTCCGAGGAGGGTAATCCAAAGGCAAAAATTCCTTCTTCAGCCAGAATATTTCGAACTGCTTTAAAAAACTCGTGCGTATAGAAGCGGTTCACCTGGAGAGTGGATGGTGGTGGGAGATTCATAATGACGAGGTCAAAATGAGTTCCGGTTCTTTCCACAAATAGCCGTCCATCGGTATAGACAACCGTTATCCGTGCCTCGTGGAAGGGGTTTTGGGGGAGATATTTTTCTATGGTGTGAATGATCTGGGGGTCGGGCTCAACATAGAAAATATTATCCACAGAATGCCGGAGTATTTCTTCCAATTCCCCACCCATACCGCCTCCGATAAGAAGCACATTCCGGGGATAAGGGTGATACAGAAGGGGGAAATGGGATATTTCCTCGACAAACTTGATGTCCGGTACCGGGGAGGGGAAGAGTAGCATCCCATTAGTAAAAAAGTTAAGCTGGGAACCCTTCCGGGTTACGGTGATGTTCTGATAGACCGAGTTATGATTGAAAACCAGTTCATGCCCCCGCCACTGCCACTGAGAAGAAAAAAAATCTATTCTCCTTACTCCTCCCGTACCCAGGGAAATAATGGCCAAAAGAGCCAGGAAAATCACAGCGAGCTTGCGGAAGAAATATTGCAGGGAAAAGAACGGACGGAGCAGAAAAAGGGAACACACCAGGTTGAAAAAAACGGTCATTACC
>PWXL01000220.1 GCA_003561145.1 Candidatus Atribacteria bacterium | reverse complement strand
TTGCCTTGATGAACGGCTCCCTCAGGTATGAAATAGGAATCACCCTTGCGGTAGACATGGCTATCCTGTTCTATAGTGAGCTCAAGTTCTCCTGCGACAACGATTCCCCACTGTGCTGCGTGTGAATGAGCAGGAAGTGTGACCGTTTGGGAAAACTCCATGAAAACAACCTGGCTTTCCGGACCTTGTTGAATGAAGGCTGTCATACCGGGGAGAGAAACCTCAGCACGAGGTAAACGTTGAATCGGTTCGGGAAATATGGTTGACATGTTCTCACCTCCACGAAGAGAATGGAAAAGTACACAGTAATTTATCTATTCCATTATATTCAATATCTTTTCCACAGAAACCCTTAGCATAAACTTTCATAAGGATGTCGTTATCACCGATCGTTGGCCGAGGTACTTCCTTCCCTTCCAAGTTTCCGGGCCCTTTGGCAAACTTTACCAGTGCTAACATAAAAAAAATCCCTCCTTCTCAAGCAGTTTTTTTATATTAGAACATAACCATACCAGAAAAGTACAAAATAATATATCATCAAAGAAATTGATCCTGTTTCCATATCAATTGGAAAAACTCATGGATTCCAAATGGTAACAAGCGTTGATAAAGCCAGGATAGGTGATATGTATAAAAATATGAAAGGGAAAGTAAAGGAATGACATAGGTTGACGATTATTATGTATACGAAAAACTGCGTCAGGTACGGTTATCCGATTTTTAACAAAAAAAATGGGGGAGTGGATTATGTTTGCCTTGAGGAAATGTTGTTTAGGTATTCTCTGTATCCTTTTTTGCTGCTTCATATTCAGTGTTCATCCTGTTGAAGCCGGGGAAACGGTAGAAATTTCCGGTTACCACTGGGCATGTCCAGTCGAGGTAAATGTTCCTGAAAATCCCATCCCATTCAGGGCAGAAGGTGAATACCACCTGGTTTATGAAATTTTACTCACAAACATGGCTTCAAATTCATTGGTCCTGGAAAAAATTTATGTTACAGATGGGGGGAAAGTGCTGGTGATATACCAGGATGAAGATCTTGAAAGTGTTCTTCAAAACTTTAGCTTACCCAAAAATGAAAACATCTTTGAAATTCCCCCCGGAGGGCGAACCGTGGTGTTTCTCTGGGTTTCTATCGCTGAAGAAAAGAATATACCGGATTACCTGAGTCACAGGCTCTCGTATCGCTCACCTGGCAACAATGAAGTGATGCTGCTTGACGCTCCGTTGGTAGCGGTTCACAGGAAGGGTCCCGTACACATTGCTTCGCCTGTTATCGGCGACAACTGGCTTGCTGCAGAGGGCGCAACGAATGTACAGGGGTTTTCTCATCACAGGTTCGGCGTGATAGCAATGGAGGGGAAAACAAGGGTTCCGCAAAGGTATGCCATCGATTGGGTAAGACTTGGACCAGATGGGAAACTTTTCGATGGTGATCCCTTAGTTAACGAAAACTGGTACGGTTACGGAGAACCAATTCATTCCGTGGCTGACGGTGTAGTCATCAATGCAGTAGACGGAATTCCAGACAATGTTCCCCTCTCATTTCCCGCAGAAATTACCTTGGATAATGTCGCTGGCAATTACGTTGTTGTGGATATCGGCGAGGGGGCACACGCACTCTATGCCCACTTGATACCTGGAAGTGTCCTCGTCGAAGCCGGCGATCAAGTATCACGGGGTGATGTGCTCGGGTTTCTTGGAAATTCCGGGAACTCAGACGGGCCCCATCTTCATTTTCAGCTCAACCGTGCTACGGAAATTTTCCCCTTGGCTGCAGAAGGACTTCCTTTTGTGCATGATTCTTTCACCCTGACGGGAAAGATCCCGTTAACTTCCCCTGAAGTAATTCAGGATCTTATAGACCTGTCATGGGGTAATGAAGAGGACTTTGCTACTGTCGAACTTGAATATGAAATGCCCCTGTCCTACAGGATATATACCTTCACGCCTTAGGGACTGCGGGATGGTTGGGGAGTAATGCCAGGTACCCCCAGACGGAGTACCTGGCATTACAGATTTTTTATATAAAAAACAAAGACATCGGAGTACAATACATCTTGGGGAAGGGTGATACACAAAATAAGCAAGAAAGGAATCCCATGAACCAAAGAGAGAGAATACTATCTGCGATTCAGCAGAAAAAGCCGGACCGGATCCCCTCTGATATGTGGGCGACTCCGGAAGTTATCGATGAACTGAAAAAATACCTGGGAGTGGAAAAAGAACAAGGGATTTGGTCAGCGCTGGGTATTGACAAAATCGTCAACCTTACACCGATGCCCCTGGGCGTCCCCGTCACACCTTGTTTTTCCCCATCACTCCCACCCGATACCGATATTTGGGGCGTTGAGTATATTCCGAAAAGCTATGCCGAAGGGCGGGGAATATACTGGGAGGTACGGAAACCTTCCCTGGGACCCCTTGATACCATTGAAGATATTGAGCAAAACTACCGTTTTCCTCGTGTCGATGATTTCGATTTCTCTTCAATCGTAGAGAAATGCGAAACATTTTCGAATTATGCTATCGAGTGCGGTTATATCGCTCCTTTTTACACCTACAATACCATCCGCGGCCTGGAAAAATCTCTGACGGACCTGGCTTTCAATCCTGAATATGCCCATTTTGTCATCGGCGGGATTTGTGATTTTCTGTACACCTACCATGTGAAGTTATTTGAAGCAGCAGGCAAATACATCGACATAGCAGAGGTCACCGACGACTTTGGTATGCAGTCGGGGCTTATGATCAGTCCGGGGATGTTCCAGGAATTCTTTCAGCCGCATTATAAAAAATTTATAACCCTTTTGAAAGATTTCGATATTCATGTTTTCCATCACGATGACGGTGCCATGGCCCCCCTGATTCCGGAACTCATTGATTTGGGAGTTGAAATTTTGAATCCTGTACAATGGAGATTACTGGGAATGGAACCGTCATCCCTCAAGAAAAGTTTCGGAAAGAAATTGTGTTTCCATGGCGGTGTGGATAACCAGGAGATACTCCCCTTTGGAAGCACGGGTGATGTAGAGAAGGAAGTTCAGTTTCTCCTGGCATCACTTGCCTCGGATGGAACCGGTTATATCGTCGCCCCCTGCCATAATATCCAACCCATCACTCCCATGGAAAACATTGTCACAATGTATAAAGCGGTGCACCATTACGGGGTAGTATAGAGGGCTGTTGTCCTCTCGTACAGCAGGTAGATTGAAGAAAGGGGTTGGATGAACGTGAAACTGAAAATGATGACTGGTTTTCTCTTCCCTTTAGCCGTTTTTTGCCTGGCCGCACTTGCTCTGTGGCCAATTCATGCCGATGATGCAACCTTTGCTCATGACAAGGATCACCCCCAGGGTGCCCGCGGGGGATTGGCTCTGCAGGGATTCTCCGACCCGGAAATGGATTTTCAACTCCTCCGTTCTTTAGGTGCAAGCAGTGGCGGAGGAGGAACAGTGGGAGAAATACTGGTGGCAGCCTCGGGCATTGCCGACGGGGATCCTTCGACATGGCCGCACACATTCGCCTCGCTCGCTGAGAGGACGGAAAATGACGGGAGGAAACGTTTGGAAAAAGGTCATTCCGTGAGCGCCAGGGAAGCACTCTTACGGGCGTCCAATTATTGGCGGGCGGCTGAATATTATGGTGATTTCCGCAATCCGGAGACTCTGAAACACGGCATGAAATCCAGACAATGTTTCCTCGATGGGGTTTGCCTTTTCGACTGGGTGGTGGAAGATGTACGTATCCCCTATCGGGACAGTTTTCTCCCGGGGTATTTTTTGGCCCCTCAAGGTGAAGGATCTTTTCCTACTATTGCTATCATGAGCGGGTATGATGGAACTGCTGAAGAAATGTTTTTCGGCCCGGGCCGGGGTGGTCTGGAGCGAGGGTGGGCTGTAATGCTTTTCGAAATACCCGGTCAGGTCGGTGCACGCCGCTTTGATGCAGATCTTGTCTTTCTTCCCGATACCGGAGAAGCGATTCGCTCGGTAATTGATTTCACACTTACCTTTCCTCAGGTTGACCCGGAAAGACTGGCACTCTATGGTGCAAGTTTTGGAGGGTATATGGTGCTCAGCGGAGCTTTGTCGGAAAACAGGCTGCAGGCACTGATCGCCAATTCACCTATCATTGATTTGTACGAATATTTCGCGGGTTTTGGACTGACGAGGCTTGAAGATATACCCGAAGAACTGACCCTGGAAAATATCAAAGAGGTTCCAGCAGAATATTTCTCTCCCGAACTCAAGCGCACTCTGACAAATTTTCTTCTGCGTTTTGGTCAACAGTCATTTACTTCTTTCTTCTCTTATCTCAGGCAGTTTACGGTTACTGAACACCTCCATGATATCACCGTCCCTACCCTGGCCCTCGTAGGTGGGAGCGAAGGGAGCATACCGGTGGAGCAAGCTTCATTTTTTGCTGAAAACACAGGAGGGGAAGTGACGTTGTATGTATTCGATCGAGACAGCGGTGCCGATGCTCACTGTCAGATGAACAACCTCCCTCTTTCAAACGCCGTGACTTATGACTGGCTGGAAGAACTTTTTGAGAAGGATTAAAAACCCTTACTGCGAAGAAAACGCGTTGAGTTATAGACATACCGGGCATAGTGCAATACGATGTACCTAGTCAATTGCGAGTTTCTTGAAGCGGTCAATTATTGTGAGATGGTTATGGTATAGTTTTTTTCATTATACAGGAAGGAGGTTGATGTGGACACTT
>PWXL01000126.1 GCA_003561145.1 Candidatus Atribacteria bacterium | reverse complement strand
GCAATATTTGAGTTTTTCCGAATACGCCATTTGCTCGAAAACCAACCGCTGGAGTTCCTCACGCTCATTTCGCCCAAGCCGGCTCAAAGCCGGTTTTCCCTCCCGTGAAGGGGATTCGAGAAAACGACTCCGGGTAGAGGGCGGCATCGCCAGGAGTTCTTCAACCAGGCGCTCTCCGGGAATTGACTTGTCTTTTCGCCTCCACAATCCCTCTTCATCCATGGTCATAAGCTTGAAAAAGACTTCACGGTCTTTTTTGGGATCATCCGTTGCGGGAAGCAAGAGGCCCAGCAGAGCGGCCCGTATCATGACCAGGGGCTTACGCCCCCACCACTTTCCCAAACCAGTCAAGGTTTGACCGGCTCCTGCCTTACGCTCCTTGTAAGACTCCGCCGATACCTGCGCCACGGGGAATTGTCGCTCTATAAATGAAGGAAAATTGTTGAGTGGAGAATTTTTCAATGTGTCTTGATCTGTACTGTGGAGTTCTTTTTTGTTATGCGTGATCATGTTTTTTCCTTACGGTGAGTGTGTGACATCCGTGTGCATATCAAACAAGGGTTTTTGATTCCAACGCCTTGATGCTGTACGGAAATACTCCGGCACCACTGGTTGATCATTCGGCCGGATTCCCACCGGGTTTTCGGTCATGGCAAAGCGGACAGCTTTACGCCAGCCCTTCCGACGGTCATTCAAGGCATGCCCGGTGGCTGCCGCGGTCTGGGTGTAAAGCCACCAGCGCTCCTCAGGGACAAACCCGTGCCAATTGGCCAAAGCATTACTCACCAAACCGGGGTCTGCGTCCTCAATTGCCCAGGCAAGCAGCACAAGTTCCTTGCCGAATTCGCGGCGGAGCAGATTCTTCCCTACTCTCCACGTTCCCGTTCGACGGCCCATCTTTTTTAACCTGGCATTAAAAGACGCACGTACCTCATCGGCGATCGCATCCCACTTAAACCGTGGCAGGAGAGCTCGGATTTGTCCGTTTTCATTCCCCTCCAAAGTGACTTTACTCGAACCGGCCTTTTCACTCCAGGTGAAATGTTCGCTGAGAACAATGTCCTGCTTGGAACCACGAGGAATGCATACCACAAAGTGATGGCGGGCTTCCGTGGGAAGAAAGCCGAAGGACCGGGATATCTGCACATGAAGTTTTTCCGCTGGCTGATTCATTGCGCTATTGTTTCACCTCACCCGTTTTCAGCGAAGTTTTGACGTCCTCGACCCAGTCCAGCAGGTCCTGTCCCTTCTTAAAACGGAGTGCATTAATGTCACATTTGACCTGGCCGTCTGCTTGCACTTTCCTGAGCACCTCCAGGCACTCCTCCACGAGCTCCGGATGCACTTCTTTATCGGGAAACATCACAAGGTCGATCCACTCTTTCACGCCTGCTTCCCCGCCTATGGTAATCCTTGTTCCTATGATACTCGCCCGGCATTTTTTGAGCCGTTCCAAAAATTCGTAGGTATCCTTCGTGGAGGCGGTTTCCTGCTTTCTATACCAGGTAGTGGGTAACTCCGGGTCCACTATAATATCTTCATCCTGGCCCCACCTCACCGTAATAGGTTCCACCGGGGATTCGATTCCATCGCGCTCTGCATAGGCGAGCACCAGCGAGGAACCGCGGGGAATCTCAAATGGCCCCTCATATGTAGCCCCGGCTACTTTGGGGTCAGAGCCGTCCGTGGTGTAGTGGATCATCGCCTCCGGGGCTGAGTGTAATTCAAGCTGCTTCCCATCCCCACTCTGGTAGATTCGGTACTTGAGCGTAATCCGGTTTCGCCAGATATAGGCTTCCCCTGTCTCGTGAACGCCGGTAGAATCAACAGCCAAAAACGAAATTTCGAGTTCCCTGGTTTCAAGTGTCGGCCCATCGAGCCTGGCAGATGCCGTGGTGGGTTCACCACCTATCTCCCAGTACACCACATCAGCATGCTTCGGCGTAACGCGCAGGAGCACTTCCCCGGATTCACCATCGCGGTTTTGTTCCTGTACAATGACCGTGGTGCGGGGCTGGGGGAACGGCCCTTTATCGATAAATCCTCCCTCCTCCCGCCAGAGCTCACGGCGAAGACAATCTTCCTTCAGCTGGTCAAGAGCGGCAGGATGATGCCACTGCCACTTCGGTGTTGTGGCTGAGCGACGCT
Source organism: Candidatus Atribacteria bacterium (assembly GCA_003561145.1). Classification (GTDB taxonomy): domain Bacteria; phylum Atribacterota; class Atribacteria; order Atribacterales; family Atribacteraceae; genus Nitricultor. The sequence continues at coordinate 2,598 of PWXL01000126.1, read as the reverse complement.
TGACCTCACTCCAGGGCATCGACTGCTGCGTAAAAAGCCTCATTTCGCACTTTTTTCGGAAGGTGTCACCGGAAACTTCATCGGTAAATTTCATTTTCTCCTTGAGGACATCTATGACTTGCTGTTCCCCACTGTACTTGTTGCCTGAAAACTTCATGCGGAAATCCGTGCTCATCAAACCCCCCTCAGTTGGATACCAGAGTGTAGTGAACGTTTCCCGCACCGCAGAGTAGAAGTTTTGCTGTATCTTGTCACACAATTCATGAGCCTGGAGCATCTGGGGATCGTTATCCGCTATCTTGTCGCCTTTTAACTCATCAAGTATATGCTGGATGGCTCTCAGGCGTTTGCCGGCTTCTATCAAGGAATCATATGTATCTCTCGCCCCGGTGAGAAATGCAATGCGGTTCTTCCATGTCGTCTGTTCATAAAAATGTTGCAACTCGTGCCGCAAAGCGGGTCCGGGATAGGGTTCTGTAATCACCAGTGTCACTTTTTCCTGCTCGGTCACGATTTCGTCAGTCGGTGGGAGAATGTGAACCTCCTGGTAACACCAACCATTGGATGGTCTGAAAAGTTCATCCAACCGTGCACGTAATTCCTTGACCGCTTGCTCGGAGACATATGTCTTCACCAAACCTTCCAGTTTGGCAATCAAGTTCTGAACATTCTTAAAATACAGTTTCCCGTCACGCGTACTATGGAGATACCAGGCAGCCGTGGAAAGCTTTTCCAGAACATCGGATCTGAGCCGTGAGAGGTCCCGACCGGGTTCACACAGGTACGCCACCAATTCAGGGATGGATAAACCGAGCACGGCGTTCGGTACATTGGCCAGGGAGGACATGAGGAGAAGTTTGCAGGCATCGGACGCATCCTTGGTCCCCAGGTTGTGGTCCATAATTTCGGCTACCGCGGAACCGTCAGAGGCAATATCATGGGCTATAGCGTTATACAGTGTGTTGTTTATCTCTCCGATTTCAGCTCGAATTTCTTGATCGTTAAAATCCAGGTCATGGGCGGAAATAAGCAGGCTTGATTTCGCTTCACCACTCTTCCACATACGGGCTGTTACGATGCGCATCAGCCGGATCAAGCCACGCGTTTGCTGAAAACCGGGATTTTCACGAAAGCGGGCATAAAGGTCTCGAATACCGGGGTGGAAAGGATAAGCCGCAATGATCCGGTTTGCATATTCCTCCGGTGATTCGCTGGTTATCGCCATCTGTCTTGCGGCCCGGATTGCTTTCGCGTAAGCCTGCGCAACTTCGTTTATATCGTTCTCACGGGGCAGAGACTCGAATATGCGCTTCCGTAAAATATGATAGAGTTCATCTGAATTGAGGCGCACGGGTTCGAGTTCCATCGCTCCCCGGTGTGTTTCGGCTTCCAGGTCCTTGAGCACTTCCGAGATGTATCCGCTTCCTCTTTGATACGCGGCCTCAAGGTCCGTGATCACCAGGCACACACGAGAACATGCCGGACGGCCAATAGCTATGAGTAAGTTGGACAATGCGGTTGCCGTCACCCGTGAGAGGTCTGAGTTGCCGATGGCTTTGGCTTGGGCACTTTCAAAATATGGGGGCAATTCATCGAAGAGAACCAATACCGTTTCACCGCGGAACAGGTTTTCCCAGGCTTTTTGTCCCGGGGCCTGCAAAGGTGAATAACAGTCTTTGAAATGATCCCTTTTTCCCAATTGCTCGGCTAAGGCACCCCAGATACCCAGGGGGGCATCGGACTCCCGCCCGCTGAAAGCAACAACCTTGACTGGTCCAAGCGATGAAGTGGAGGTCAAGATATCACCCATTACCCTGTCTCGAAACTCGGGATAACGTGCGAGCAGGCCAAGCGCCAGAAGATTGTGCGTTTTTCCGCCACCCATGGCTTGCTTGAGTTTGAATACTCCCTGGTCGGTCTTCCCTGCAAGCCGGCGCATGCCATAGGTGAGCAAAGTTTTCATACCTTCAGTAAGGTAATTTTCCGTAAAGAAATCAGCCGGGTCGATGCGGTCTTCTACAAGATCGGTCAAGTCAAGAACCGTATCCCGCTTTTGAGGATCAAAAACACTCTTACGCGGTGTGCATAACTCATTCAAGGAATTCATAGACTTTCTTTCCTGCCTTGAAGTACCTTCTTGTTCACGTGTTCACCGTACCAAACGGGAAAGAGCATGTCAATGAATCGATTTTACATTGTCAATCGATTTTACATTCGGATATCTCAGCTTCTCTAAGCATAATCTGTATCGCCGTTCGATATGCCTTACCCCACAAAGGGAGGCTTTTAGATCCTGGGTGTCTCGAAAAGGATCAATGCGTATTTATTATGAACCCTGCAGCTTACGCAAGGCTTGCCGTTTGGTCAACCCCTTCACTGTATTCCAGGCGGAAAGCGAACGTTTTTGCAGGCTGAGGGTGCCGTGCTTTTTTTCCCAGTTACTGATAGAAGGTATGCTCACACCAAGAAGGCTCGCAAATTGTCCCTGCGACATGCCGAATCTTTTTCGCAAGGCGGCGACAGCTTGTCCGGATACAGGACTCTCCTCCAGGGAGTGTTGTGATGTTTTTTTCGCACCGGTCTTGCGTGGAGAGGGCT
>PWXL01000192.1 GCA_003561145.1 Candidatus Atribacteria bacterium | reverse complement strand
GCCAGGCATTGGATAGATACCCTCAACGCCCGCAAAAAAAAACTTTGCCGGGCGTATTCATGCAGGTACACCGCAGAGAGTATACCCAGCGGCATGGATACCACAATAGCACCGACAACAAGATAAAAAGTGCCCACTATGGCTGGTAATATCCCTCCTTCGGTCATACCCCTCCGCGGCATTGACGTGAGAAACTCCCAACTCAAGACCTGAACTCCCCTCAGGGCAACAAAGGCTATTATCACCCCCAGCATCAGGCAAACTATTCCTATAGAAACCCCGAAAACCAAGAACCAGACCTTTTGGATAAAGTACTTTTTCCTTATGACCGTGTCCATTATCGGATCCTCGAATGGTACTTATGCACCATATGCTCGACCACGAGGTTCAACAATAGGGTCACCATAAACAGTACGATTCCAACAGAAAATAAGGTTCTATAATGGAGACCACGAAAAGGGGCTTCGGCCATTTCCGCAGCCAGCGATGCGGTCATAGTGCGAACCGGTTGAAAGAGCGAGGTAGGTATTACCGCCGCACCACCTGCCACCATCAAAACGGTCATGGTTTCGCCGATTATCCGTCCTGTGCCCAATACGATAGACGCGCCTATTCCGGAGAAAGACGCCGGAAAAATGGTATGGCGTATAGTTTCCCAATGGGTCGCTCCCAGGGCGAAAGATGCCTCGCGATAATCCCTCGGAACCGATGTAATGGCATCTTCTGCAACACTGACAATAGAAGGAACAGCCATTACCCCCAGGAGAAACGAAGCGGTAAAAGCCGTCAAGCCTGTGGGGAGTGAGAAGAGCTCACGAATAGAGGGCCCCAGTATGACCACACCAAAAAACCCATACACGACTGAAGGAATGCCTGCCAACATCTCGATAACAGGCTTGAGGAGCTCTCTCATTTTATAAGGGCATATTTCCGCTAAAAAAAAAGCGGAAAAGATACCCAGCGGGACAGCGAACAATAATGAACCCACCGTGACCAGCAAAGAACCGGTAAAAAGAGGCAGGAGTCCCAATTGCGGCGGGTCGGCAGTTGGGAGCCAGCGTCTTCCGAACAGAAACTCGGACAAACGTATATGCTGAAAAGCGGGAATCCCTTCCCAAAAAAGAGTCAAGATAATGCCTATGAGAAAAAAAAGGGAGGACAATGCTACCAGAAAGAGAAGAATTTCAGGCGTTTCCCATCTCTTTTTTCGTATCTCCATCACCCCCAAAAGCCCGTACTATTAAATCAATTTTCCTTCGTAAAATCAACCGAACCGGGATTGTGTAAATATCTTTTAATAGTGTTTTTCCGCACCGGAAAATGAGTGCTTATAATCTCACCCCCCTCTTTGCGGCTGAGCCCCCTTGCTACAAGTTCACGAGCCAGGGAGAAGAGTTCAGAAGGAACTTCTTTCCCTTTTTTCTTGATGTCCCGCTGGGCCCCTCGAACGACAAGAACCAGTTCTCCACGCAGTTTGCGGTTCTTTTCCCGCGTAAGTTCTCCAAGTTCGTGAAGTGTACCCCTGATACGCTCCTCGTAGAGCTTGGTGATTTCCCGGCACAGTATCGCTTCTCTCTGGTCTCCGAATATTCCACCAACTTCTTCAAGCATATCATACAGGCGATGGGGAGAAAGGAAAAAAACTATGGGAAGAGTTACAGAGGACATATTCTGCAGTACACGCATACGCTCGGCCTTACGTTGGGGGAGAAAACCTAAAAAAATAAAGCCATCACTTGCAAATCCTGAATACACAACTGCGGGAAGAACCGCAGAGGGGCCGGGAAGAACTACAAAAGGAATATCCCTTTTTTCCAGTTCCGGTATGAGTTCACTTCCGGGATCCTGGATACCGGGAGTTCCGGCGTCAGTCACCAGGACACAATTTTTTCCCTCTTCCAAAATACGGAGAATACCTTCTATCGCACTTTTCACATTATCTTTGTGAAAAGACACCAGGGGTTTATGGATATGATAGTGAGAAAGGAGTTTTCGTGTAACCCGCGTGTCCTCGCATACAATACAATCAGCCTGCCGCATTGCCTGCAGGGTACGCAAGGTTATATCCTGCAAATTCCCGATAGGAGTGGGGCAAAACACCAGGGTACCCCACTCCTTGTCTGTTTCCATTACCAGAGGCCAGGTTTTTTTACTCCCGTTCCTCCACCTGCACAGGAACGTAATATGAACGATCGCCCCTCACTATCAGTAACAGTGCGGTATCGCCCGGAGTCAACGCGGCGGTCACCGCAAGCCAGTCTTCAACCGTGAGTACTTCTTGCCTGTTTATTTCCAGAACAACATCCCCGGGCCGTAAACCTGCCTCATCAGCCGGGCTGCCGGCTCCAACATCGGTAATCACCAAGCCCTGAGTGACCCTCAAGTCGAATTGTTCCACTTTTTCAGGGGTTATCTGCGTGATCTCCATACCCATGTCCACCATGGGTTCAAATGTTGGAATGTCCAATTCCTGCTCTAACTCCTGGAGTTCCGCTTCCAGGGTAATGAGTTCGTTGTCCCGCCAGACTTCAATGGTAACAACATCGCCCGGTCGGTGTGATCGTATCACTTGCTGGAGGTCCCGGACATCCTCGATTGCTTCGTCTTCAACTCTCAAGATAATATCCCCACGTTGCAGACCGGCGTGTTCAGCGGGGCTGTCTACCTGGATCTCGGCCACCAGGGCTCCTTTTGTCTCTTCACGGCCGAACTGTAAAGCAATTTCAGGAGTCAAGTCCTGGATATACACACCGAGCCATGCTCGGATAACTCTTCCCAGTTCAATCAGGTCATCCAGAAGTTCTTCGGCAAGATTGATTGGTATGGCAAAACCCAACCCCTGGGCAAATGGAATAATAGCCGTATTGATACCGATCACTTCTCCATGTATATTGAGCAACGGCCCTCCACTGTTTCCCGGGTTGATGGCTGCATCCGTCTGCAGGAAATTTTCATACTCCCTGCCGGTATCTCCCGCGGTGATAGGGCGTCCCTTGGCACTCAACACACCCACGGTCACAGTGTGTGCAAGACCGTAGGGATTTCCTATAGCCACTACCCACTCGCCGACCCGGGCGGCATCGGAATCGCCCAATGTAACAGTAGGAAGACCTTCTGCATCTACCTGGACAACCGCGAGATCGGTCATAGGATCGGCTCCGATAACTCGTCCGGTGAATTCCCTGCCATCAAGCAGAGTCACGGTAATCTCTTCGGCGCCCGCGACGACATGGTGATTCGTTAATATATACCCGTCTTCACGAAATATAAAACCAGATCCGACACCTCTCCGCGGTATCTGGCGTTCCATTTCTTCCTCGGGCAGGTCAAAGAATCTGCGGAAAAAGGGATCGTCAAAAAATGGACTAAAGGGGCTACGCCGAATGGTTGCATACCTTACCGTGTCGATATACACAACCGATGGTCCCACCTCTTCCGCTATATCTGCTACTATGTTTGCGTCGTTAGGAATAACTTCTGCTGCCGATATCCCACCGATGAGTAGCGGAATGGCGAACACAACAACCAAAAATACAAGGATACTCCTTCTGCTTATGTTCATTATCACGTGCCTCCTTCCAGATTCATAGAGGAGAATATCTCGCTGACTTCCTCTGGTTCCAGGTTTCCTACCAGGGTAATCATAAACCCACCTCGTTCTCCCACCAGTATAGTTAAATTATCATCCTTACGAACCAGTGATGTCCTGCCCAAACGGGAGCTGGAAGACACCCTGGGATATACGCTTTGAAAAATCGAGAAATAATTCATACCATCGCTATAGAGCGACTGAAATGCCTTTCCATCCTTCCCTCGTATCATAAACACCCTCGCAAGCTGGTAGCCGGGCGGCAGGCTCTGCGGTTCTAATATTTTTTCTTCTCTATGATCATCATTTGAAATACGATCGAGTTCTTCCAGGCACCTTTCCATGGCATCCACGAAAAAAGCAATTTGTTCATAGTCCGGCGAATAGTCGCGGTAAATAAATCTACCTTCCTGAAGAGCTTCACCCTCGCTTCCGTAATATACCTGCCCGGAAAAGGCACCACGGAAATCCAGTGTAAATGACCGCACAGTCTCCCCTGTTTTCCGAGAAACAATAAATGCTTGGTTTTCCTGATATTCCAAGAGGTAGTTTTCGCGGAATAATGTCAAATTATCTTCAAGAATTGGTAAAAAAGGTATTTCAAAACCGGGAAATACCCCATCTACGGTGTTTTCCTCCAAGTTATACACAAACCGGTAATCTTGGATCCCTACCACCATTTGACTTTCATTACTCATATTTGTCCAACCAAAGCCATGGTTCTGCAAAAAGGCTACTTCATAAAAACGATCTGTATTTTTTGTGAAATTACGAACACGCCAGATACCCCAGAAGTTTTCCTGCATTGTTTTTTCAATGATGTTGCTCAAAAAAAGGGTCGACTCCTCAGGGCTGAGAACCCGGGCACCGGAGACACTGAACATTCCCAGGACAAGGCAGACAAAACAAGCGAGAATCAGATGTTGGAAAAAAGGTATTCGCATCGTTTGCTCGTTAAGGTTGGAATTCCAGGGTGGTTACTTCAAAATCGTGGTCTCTTTCCACCGGTTCAAAACTGTATCCACTGGCGCTTTTGTGGAGGTCTTCGTACGACTGCACAGATGCAGTTGTATATTGGTCTTGCGTAGAAAAGTAGGCAAAAAAGAGAAAAAGGGAAGACACCGCAACCATCGATGCGAAAAAGAGTATAAGATACTCCTTTATTCGTGTTATGCGCGCTCGTTTTTTCACTTCATCAATAGATACAGAACGATATGCTGTTCCGGGAAACACCGGAGCATCCATCTTCCCCATCATTTCCTTCAATGCCCTGATATTGTTGAACTCTTGTTCACATGAATGACAGGAAAACAAGTGTCTGCGGATGTCCCTGTTTTCTTCTTTCATCAGCTCACCGTCTAAGTACGCGGAAAGCTTGTTTACTACCCATTGACAACGCATAGAGATCAACTCCAAGAAGCAAGAAAATCTTTCCCGTATATGTCCTCCATCGCCCTTTTGATTTGACGGCGGGCTCTATGAAGGCGGGAGCGCACAGTTCCTAGAGGACAGCTGATTATTTCACTTGCTTCCTCATATGAATACCCCATAACGTCACAGGATATGACAACTTCCCTCATCTTGAGGGGGAGTTGCTGTATAACTTTCTCAAGGTCCACCATCACCTGGCTTCTGATAACTTTCTCTTCCGGTCCATCATCCTTGATTTCTAAACAATCAAGAAAGTTTTCCTCTTCTTCGCCATCGGAGTTTTTCCAGGGAAGAAAAGTCTTCAGCAATTTTTCTTTTTTGAATTGGTGTCTGTACAGATTCAACAAGATAGCATATACCCAGTTTTGGAACGGGTACTTGCTATTGTAACTGTGACGGTATTTGAATGCCCGTAACAGCGCCTCCTGGAAAAGGTCGCGTGCTCTATCCAGGTTGCCGGTCAAATAGCAGGCAAACCGTAACAGGTCTTTTTCGCATTCCTTCACTCTTTGTTCAAACCAGTCACGTTCCTGCTCAAAAGTAAGTCCTTGGTACCAGAGTGCATCCTGGGTTTCCGCGTTTCCCATCGCGTTTTCCCTCCCGAACAGTCTCATCTCGTTATTTTTACAAACCGGCTATGTACAATTACCCGCCGGTCGAATTTTAGTTCCTCACAACAGGGAAGAAACCAACTGCCTCCTGCATAAACGACACCTGAAACCAACATAATCACACCCACCGGGTGTTGGAACTCATGAGCAGTTTCTACAGGAATAAACGGTCAAATTCCGCTTGGTTGAGTAATATTTCTTTTCCATCCTGCAGTTCCAAGCGAATGGAATCTGTAAAGATATCTATCTCCAGAATTTTTCCCGGACCCCTGTGGGTCAGGATCTTGCTTCCTTTTTTGGGAAGCCTTTTCACCAACCTGTGATATGTTGAGTATTCATAGGCAAGACAACACATTAATCTTCCGCATACCCCTGATATTTTGGCGGAGTTGAGCGCGAGATTCTGTTCTTTCGCCATTTTTATTGAAATAGGCTCAAAATTCATTAAGAAACTACTGCAGCATAACCGCCGACCGCAAATCCCACACCCTCCCATCATTCCTGCTTCATCCCGGACTCCCATTTGACGCAACTCGATACGGGCACGAAAGATCGATGCCAGGTCCTTCACCAAGTTCCGAAAATCCACTCGATCCTCTGAACCAAAATAGAAAAGCAAACGCCCCCGGTCCAATGTATAGTGTGCTTTGAGAAGCTTCATAGTCAGCTTGTGTTCCGCGATTTTTTGCCGGGCCACCTCAAACGCCACACGCTCTTTCTCCCTGTTGGCTTGAAGCTGGAGCCTGTCTATTTCTTGCACTAACCGAATTACCGGGCGTACATTCCCTTTTTCCGGAAAAGGGAATATTTTCCGGACAACCTCTCCCACCTCCATTCCCAGGGCGGTCTCCACAACGCAGAAATCACCTTTGCGTATATCAAGACCCCTGGGGTCAAAAAAATATGTTTTCAAGTTATTCTCAAACTTTATTCCTACTGCCTGGCGCATACTGCAACTCCTCTCTCATACGTAAAACCAAACTCAATGCTTGGAGATCAAGCTGTATATTCAGTCTCATGTCCTGTAGAAATACATCGACCAAGCGGATCAATCTTTTCAGGACCTGAGAGGGGTAAGCCCGGGCATCGAAAATCATCTGTTCACGGAATCCACCAATCCAAAAAAAATCTTCCCCCTGTGCACCCAAATACTGCCATAAAAGCACGTCTCTGAGATACAATTCAAGCATCCCCATGGTTGGGACAAGCTCCTGCCTGAACCATTGCTGGATGGTTTCACCTTTCCGTCCGGGACTTCGAAAAAAACGGCCCAACTGCAAGGCATTTGTGTTTTCGGTAATCACTTTCCATAACTCCATCGCTTTTACCCTTAAGGGAACCTGCTGGAGCAGGGTATTTTCCAGCCGGCCGAGATCTTCGATCAACGTCTTCACTTCTCTTGAAAGCTTTTTTCCCTGTAAACGCATGATTGTATTCCTGGTTCTGCTGATCTCCTGGAGGGTGTCAGAATAAAAAGAACCGAAAAAATCTCCACTATTGATTCTGTCCTCTATAACTGCACAGGAGCGTACAAGAGTTTTCTTGTCCCCTTCGAGCGCATTCTCTGCAACCTTGGATAAAAGACGCTTCACTTCTCCAGTGAGCTCTCGAATGTGACGAAGCGCGTCCCATTCCCGTATAGCCTGTCCCGGCCTTCCCATAGAAGCACATGCCAGAGTGTGGGCTGTTTTTTCATCGGCACCCTTTCCCTGTAAAAAACACGTAATCTCATTGGGAGTGGATAAGGATAGTGCAACATGCTGACAACGAGAGTATACGGTCTTGAGAATCATTCGGGAATTCTCGGCAATGAGTATCAAGAGGCTCCGGTTGGGAGGTTCTTCAAGACTTTTAAGAAGACAGTTCGCTGCTTCCTCAGTCAAGGCATCCGCCTGGTGAATGATACCGCAACGGAACCTGCCTGTCATCCTTTGAAAAGACAAGCGGTGGATAAATTTCCGAACTTGGTCAATTTTCAGTGTTCCCCGCTCAGGATACATCTCCGTGAAATCCGGGTGGTTACGTTTTTCTATGGAAATACAGGAACTGCACTTCAGACAAGCTCCGTCTGGTCCTTTGTTTTCACAATTGGCAAACTTAATAACTTCGAGTGCTACCTTCTCCTTACCAATACCTTCCGGGCCGGTGAGGAGATAGGCATGCGACTGGCGCCCTCTGGTAAAAGCTCTATGGAAAAAGGCACCAGTGCGGTCATGACCACAGAGGTGTCTCCATCCCATAAAGAATCAAAACCTTTCATAGCGGTCTATGGGTACCTCGAACAGTACCCCTCCACCTCTTGTTACCTTTACCGCTTGGGGAACATATGGTCCTATCGGCTCATTCACCGGCATGGTCGACTCAACGACCTCCTCTCGTCGCCCACACACTTCTTTCACCAAAGAGATAAGCTCCTCTTTTCGCGCCTCCGTCACCCCAACTAAAAAAGTTGTATTCCCTTCCCGCAAAAAGCCCCCGGTAGAGGCTAGCTTTGTAAAGGAAAAACTTTTATTACGAAGGCCGTCCATTAATTTTACTGCATCCTGATCTCTGATAACACATATAATAAGAGATTTTAAACTTTCCATTGAAGCATTCCCTTTCATTTCATCAATATTCTCCGCCGCAGCGCCTCCTTGATTTCTCCAAAAACAACCTCTCGTGGTTTCATAGAAGAAATAACCACGAACCGTCCGGTTTCTTCCCGAACCATACGAAAAAAACCTTCCCTGATTGTTCTCAGAAGATCACCTTTAACTTGAAACTCACGTTCAAATCTCTGTTCTTCATGAGAAGTTTTCGCAAGTGACCTTCGGAGACCTTCCAGCGGATCCACGTCTAAGTAAATCGTGCAATCAGGTACGAGGCCTCCTGCTACAACCCGGTTGAGATGCGTAAGGAACTGGAAATCAACTCCTCTTCCGTATCCTTGATAAGCAATTGTTGAATCCGTAAAACGTACGCATACGACCACCTTCCCTGCTTCCAAGGCAGGCAGGATGACCTGTAAGACGTGTTCACGCCGTGCTGCCTGAAAAAGAAAAACTTCAGTAAGCGGATCCAGCTGCTCATTATTTGGATCCAGCAATATTCTTCGAATTTTTTCCCCCGTCCTGGTTCCTCCCGGTTCCTGGGTTAAAAGCACCTGGTAACCCTGTTCTTCCAAAAAGGTCTTGATTCGGCGAGCATGGGATGTTTTACCGCACCCTTCTATGCCCTCCAGGGTGAGGAAATAACCCTGAGAAAGATTCATTGGATATCTTCCAGGCGCCGGGGGTAAATAACGACGCGGCGAAACGGTTCCTCCCCAATGCTCTGGGAAAAAAGGTGGTACCTTTCAGCGATTTTATGCTGCATTCTTCTCACAAATGCATTACGCGGAGCCAATTCCACTGATTGACCATGATGGATCACCTGCCGTGCGATTCTCTCTGCTTCAAGCAAACCTGATTCTTCTGTACCTTCTCCCTTCTCACTCTGACCAAACAAATCCCTCACAAAACGAAGAACCTGCACGTACGTGTTGGATCGAATGACATGAACTGCCAATCCCCGGTTTTCAGCTTCCTTTATCTTGCTGATCTTCTTCCTATACCGGCTTTTCAGGGTAAGGACTATATCGGCATGGTTCAAGTCATCTGCTACTTCCAATGGAACCCGGCATTGCTCGATGGCTTTCTGTATGTAGTTTTTGCTTACCGCAAATAAATACACCCTGAGCATCCGGCCTTCCCTTTGTTCTGACAAGAACGCTGCAGGTACCTCTCCTTCTTCAACCCGGTCTCCAGCCTGCTTCAGAACCTCAATAGCTCCATCCCTGGTTTTTTTACGTACCTCAGGGCGAGGATCATATCCCCGCAACAGTACATCCACTGCTTGAGCCGTATCCCTGTATACTGCCAACACGTCTCTTTCCCGCAATTCAACAACCACATCGAAGGTAGGTATAGCTTTTCTTTCCAGGACAGCTTTCTGTGACCCTCGGCGTTTGGCTTCTTCATCCCCAAGAATAACCGATTGGATCCCTCCTACCAGGTCACTGAGTGTAGGATTGAGAAGTAAGTTTTTCAAGGTATTCCCGTGAGCGGTGGCAATGAGTTGAACACCTCGCTCTGCAATGGTACGGCACGCTCTCGCCTCTGCTTCACGGCCGATCTCATCTACAATGATAACTTCGGGCATGTGGTTTTCAACAGCTTCAATCATAACATCATGTTGTCGTTCAGGAGTGGAAACCTGCATCCTTCTTGACCGTCCAATGGCAGGATGAGGAATATCTCCATCACCTGCAATTTCATTTGAGGTATCAACCACAACGACTCTTTTTTGTAACTCATCGCTCAATACCCTTGCTACCTCACGGAGCTTGGTGGTTTTCCCCACTCCGGGAGGGCCAAGAAGAAGGGTGTTTTGTCCGGAAACTATGACATCTCGAATGATGTCTATAGTTCCGTAAACAGCACGGCCAACCCGTAGTGTCAGTCCTACCACGTTGCCAAGACGGTTCCGTATGCATGAAATACGATGAAGCGTTCGTTCTATGCCAGCTCGATTATCCTTGGTGAAACTCCCTACCCGCTGTATCACATATTCGATATCTTCCCGTTCCACCACCCTGCCGGACAGGATGAAGTATCCTTCATCAATCCTCGCTTCAGGCGGACGACCCAAGTCGATTATAATTTCAATCAGGTCTTCCGCATCATCCCTTTCCTCGAGGGGTTTGCGGATGTAGTCAGGTAAAACGTCAAAAAGATTGTCCAGGTTGTCAACAACTCCAACCCGCAATGCTTCACTCATAAGCTATACCATTGCCCTTTCCGTGCGGTTTCTACCAAGATATGCTCCGTAATCCCACAAACCAATGAAGCGCGCCATGATCGGCGGGAATAAGGAAAGCAGCTTACATATTATACGAAAAAAAGAAGAGCTCGCCAAATGTGTTCATACTCCCTATAATACAGAAGAAAAATTGGTGATTTTTCATGAAAGCACAGTGCATGCCTCAAGCCAAAAAAGCTCTTGTTCTGAGTGACTGCATGGATCCCCGTGTTTATAGTGACAGATGCAAGGAGCGCTTTTATGATATAGACATGATTATCTCATGCGGAGACCTTCCCGAGTATTACCTCGATTTCGTGGTTTCCACTCTGAATGTGCCTTTTTTCTTTGTTCACGGCAACCATGATCCTTCCGGAGGTAAACAGTCGATGGCCGGAGGAATAAACTTAGACGAGCAGGTGGTTTTTTTCCGGGGATTGTTACTGGCAGGCCTGGAAGGGTCTATCTGGTATAACGGCGGCATTCACCAATACACACAGCGGGCCATGTATTTCAAGTATTTGAAAATGCTTCCACGTCTTGAATGGAAGAGGCTCAAATACGGCCGGTCGATAGACATATTGGTAACCCATGCACCTCCCGCAGGTTTGCACGAAGGTGAAGATCTTCCTCATAAAGGTTTTCACACCTTCAGTTTGATCAATAAAAAATTCTCTCCACGCTATCATTTTCATGGACACACACACCTGTACGACCATAAAGAAAACCGTCGTGATCACATGGATGGGACCATGATCATAAATGCATACAGCTTCCAGGTAGTGCAGATTGGAGATTGAACATGAGCGATTTATCCGTGCGGCACGAATCTATACGGCAGTTTGACCGCCTCTACAGGAAGGGTTTCTTCAAGCGATTGTTGGGTTCCCTGAAACACCACCGCAATCGTTTAATTCCTTTTCGCGACATCAAGGAAACTATTGGAGTAGGGGCCGCATATCATGCGGGAATCCAAATAGTTGAAATTTCAAAAATAATAGGGAGTGAAAACCGGTTTGAAGACTTCGACCGGACCTTTCTTCCCCTGAAAAAGTCCAACAAAGCAAAATGGGTGAGTGTAAACACATCTCTCAGCCCATCAGGTGGATGGCCGCTGGTATCCCTCTATAAAGTAGGTGAATATTATTTTGTTCAGGATGGGCACCATCGAATATCAGTCGCCCGTAACGCAGGCCAGCATTTTATTGACGCAGAAGTACTTGAATTAAAGGTTCCTCCCGATCTCCCGGAATCATCTGCTCCCGAGGAATTCTTTTTCAATTTGGAAGAACGCATGTTTCACAACCGCACCGGCCTTTCCGATATACACGTAACCATCCCCGGGGGGTACCTCGAGCTTCTCCACCTCATCGGGTGTTTCCGCTGCTCCCGTTGCCCTTCTTCCAGAGAAATACACCAACAATGCCCCGATGGCATTCCATGGGAGGAGGCGGTCCGGGGGTGGTACCGGAATTGTTTTTCTCCTGCAGTGCAAAAAATAGAAAGAAGTGGAATTATGCGGCGGTTCAAGAGGAAAACAAGTGCTGATTTGTACTTATGGCTCTTAGCAAATCTGAAAGTATTACGCAAAGCAGCTTGTTTTGTTCCGCAACCTCATGAAGTTTTGAAAGCAAAAAAAGGGCCGGAATCGTTTTTCTATTTTTCAGAGAAGACATAAAAACGACCCAGGATTACAGTAAAGTTTTTATCTGCAATGGTGTGGTGTTGTGGTACAATGTCATTGGCAGGATGCCACTGGTTGAGGGTCCCCACTGGGGATAATTATGTGCCTCCGAAAATTGTTTCTGTAGAGCAGGAGTGTTTTTAAAAGGGGAAACCGTGGTTACAGTCCTATCCAAAAAGGAACGGGTGCTCTCTGAAATACGAGATCACGTGGAGGTATGTACCCGTTGTCAACTTTCGGCAACACGCAATAATACTGTCTTTGGAGAAGGGAATGCAGACGCAGTGGTAATGTTTGTCGGAGAAGCTCCCGGTGAAGACGAAGATACAACCGGCCGCCCTTTTGTAGGCAGGGCGGGTAAGCTTTTAACCACCGTTCTCCATTCCGTTGGTCTCAAACGGGAGGAAGTATTTATAGCCAATACGGTAAAATGCCGTCCTCCCGGCAACCGCATTCCCAACGAGGAGGAAATGCAGTGTTGTTTCCCATATCTTGAAGCCCAAATAGCTGTGATCAATCCCACCCTCGTCGTTACCCTGGGAGGTGTATCCACCTCTTTCCTGCTGGGGGAGAAAACTTCCATCAGCAGAGTACGTGGGAAGATGTTTGAATGGAGAGGCGGAAAAAAAATCTTTCCTATGTACCATCCAAGCTACCTTCTCCGCTACCATTCACAAAAACCCGGTTCTCCCCGCTACCAGACCTGGAAAGATATCCAGGAAGTCAAAAAAACAATTGAACTGGTGGGACTTGCTGGACATGGGAGTTAGTACAGCGGACTCATTTCAAACATGTTATAATGAAAAAACATGTTTCAAAGGGAGGAAGGCACAATGAGTTATTTTGACTCTATTAAAGCATTCACTACGGAACAAGTTGTAAAACTCATCATCGGTTCTCTTCGAAACGTGTCAGATGAGACTATCATTAAACTAACCTATCTGGCAGAGAAGCTCACTCCTATTGAATACTATCGAGACCAAATACACGGCCTGCGTCAAATGTTCGAGGAAAAGCGCCCCCAGGTAGTACTCGCCCGCAGGGTCTTTCAGGAAACCAATCCATCTGTCAGGGAAAAGCTCATGGGGAATCTCATTGTCAAAAGTATCCTCCTGGGGGTACCCAAAAGGCAAAAACTGGAAAAAGAATTAGGCTGTCAGGTGCCGTTCTTTTTTGTGGTGAGTCCAACCATGCGATGTAACCTGCAGTGCTACGGTTGCTATGCTGGTGAATACCGAAGAGAAAGTGATATGCCGATTGAACTTATGGACCGGATCTTCAATGAAGCCAAGGAAATGGGCATGAATTTCCTCACCATCTCCGGAGGTGAACCCTTCGTCCGCAAGGAACATATTGATTTGTTCCAAAAACATCCGAATATTTCCTTTCAAATCTATACCAACGGAACCCTCATCGACCGCGATCTTGCGAAGCGATTAGCCGATATGGGTAACGTGTACCCCGCCATAAGCGTAGAAGGATACGAACAGGAAACAGATGCACGTAGAGGAAAAGGTGCTTTCAAAAAAGTGATGAACGCCATGGAATCATTGCGGGAAGAGGGAGTGCTTTTTGGTTTTTCCATTACCGCTACCAGCCAGAACACCGAACTTGTCTCCAGCGACGAATTTATGGATTTTCTCATCGATAAAGGATGTTATTACGGTTGGTACTTTACCTATGTACCGGTAGGAAAAGCACCTGATACCTCGCTTATGCCCACCCCCCAACAACGCCTGCACCTGCGCAACCAGGTTCACAAAATGCGCTACGAAAAACCGATTTTCATCGGAGATTTCTGGAATGACGGTCCATACGTAGGCGGTTGCCTCGCCGGGGGACGCCGGTATTTTCACATCAATAATTCAGGAGATGTTGAACCATGTGTGTTCTGCCATTTCACTGTCGATAATTTAAAAAATAAATTACTGAAAGAGGTATTTTCTTCTCCCTTTTTCAGGGCTATCCAGGAAAACCAGCCGTATGATAATAACCTTATGCGTCCCTGCATGCTTATTGATGTCCCTGAAACCCTGCGGGAAGTTGTAGAAAAATACGGTGCCCGCCCCAGCCATGATGGAGCAGACTCCATAACCACCTCGCTCAAGCAAGAGGTGGACACATACGCACAAGCCTTCAAGGAACTTGCGGATGAAATCTGGGAACGCGACTACAAGGGAACCATTTATTACAAAGATTATAAAGCTGAAAGGGTGGAATATATCCAGAAACTTCAGGAAGAGGCAGATAAGGGAAAAGAAAAAACCAGGAAACAGAAAGTTCGAGTGTAACCTTTGTTCCTTCCTTTGGGCCCCCGCCTCCGGACGGGGGCTTTTTTGTTTTTTTGTTCTCTTGCATCCATCGTGCAGCCATAAAAATTGATGTTGTATTCCCTGTGCCTTACAGGTCACATGCCCGGTTTGCTTCTGCAACCTCTTCTTTCAAAGAATTTCTGTAAGCGATGAGTTTCTCCCGCAGGTCCCGGTCTGCAGCCGCTATCCATTGAGCAGCGAAAAGAGCGGCGTTACGTGCACCTGCCTTCCCGATACCAGTGCTTGCCACCGGAATGCCCCCCGGCATCTGAACAATTGATAATAAAGCGTCGATGCCCAGCAAAGAAGAGGTGTCAAGAGGAACTCCCACTACGGGAAGGAACGTACGAGAGGCAATCACTCCGGGCAAATGGGCGGCGAACCCGGCCATGGCGATAATACAGTGCGCTCCTGCGTCCTCCGCGGAACGAATGAATTCTTCTACCTTTTCCGGCGTTCGATGGGCGGAAGCTATGGTTATTCTGTAGGATATTCCCAGCCTGGTAAAAATTTTGGCACACTCAGCAACGTACTGCTGATCACTCGCACTCCCACACACCACATATACTGGACCTGCCAACCTATTCACTCCCTTCTTCATTCGGTGGGCAATTTCCCTCTCAATGCCCGAAATCCTATGTCGTGGCGGCAGAATCCGTGGTCGAAGTGGATATGAGCCATGGCTTCGTAGACCTTGTTCCTTGCCTCTTGCAGGGTATCCCCCTTCCCACAGACATTCAACACCCTGCCGCCAGCGGCAATTACTTTCTCCCCTTTTTTCCTGGTACCGGCATGAAAAACCAACACCTCATCCAACGGTCTGTTAGGAAAAGCTTCGAGTCCGGTTATTTCCATTCCCGTCTCATAATTGCCCGGATACCCCAGAGAGGCCATCACCACTCCCAACATTGGGCGTGGATCAACTCGTATCCGCACAGTATGGAGTGTACCCTCCGTCATCGCGTATGACAGTTCCACCAGGTCGTTTTCAAGGCGTGGGACAACAACCTGTGATTCCGGATCACCTAATCTGACGTTGAATTCCAGGACATGGGGGTCCCCCTCTTCAGATACTATTATGCCTACATAGAGAAATCCCCGGTAACACATTCCCTCTTTTTTCAAACCCTCTACCAGGGGTATAATAATTTTTCTTTCGACCTTCTCCATCAGGACATCTGTCACAAGAGGAGCCGGTGAATACGCTCCCATACCGCCGGTATTTGGTCCTATATCACCCTCCCCTACCTTTTTATGGTCCTGGGAAGAAGGTAAAACACAGTATGTATCACCATCGAGGGCAAGTATTACGGTAGCCTCTTCACCGGAGAGGAACTCTTCGACTAACACATTTTCCCCCGCTGCCCCGAACTTTTTCTCAACCATGAATGACCGGAGCATGGGTAAAGCGTCGTCCCTGTCATCAACTATAGCCACGCCCTTGCCAGCAGCCAGTCCATCCGCTTTCAGAACCACTGGGAATTTCTGGAGAGATTCTATATAGGCCGCAGCGTGGCCGGGCTGTTGGAATACTTCATAATCAGCCGTCGGTATATTATTCCGGCGCATGAAGTTTTTTGCAAATATTTTGCTTGACTCCAGCCGTGCTTCCAAACGCTTTGGTCCTACTACGGTACATCCTCTTACAGAGAAAGAATCAACGATTCCTTCGGCCAGGGGAGTTTCCGGTCCAACCACAGTGAGATCAATTCCTTCTGTATATGCAAAGTTCACGAGCTCCTGCAGGTTGTGTACAGGTAAGTTCTTGCCGATGAAAGAAGTACCTGTATTTCCCGGGGCACAATACAGTTCTTGCACGTCTGTATTGAGGGAAAGTTTCCACATTAAACAGTGTTCTCGGCCCCCACTTCCCACAACCAGTACTTTCATTTCCCAACCTCCCTGCTATGGACCCGTCTCCCTAGCACTTCCAATTTATTTTGGAAAAATAACCGAACAGCCTCAGGATATAAACGATGTTCAATTTTTAAAATTCTTTCCGCGAGTGTGTCCGGAGTGTCTCCGTCCTCTACAGGGCAGGAATCCTGCATAATTATCGGTCCTGTATCCATCCCTGTATCAACAAAGTGCACTGTGCAGCCGGTAATTTTCACCCCGTATTCCAATGCTTGCCGCTGTGCTTCCAGTCCCGGGAAAGCCGGAAGCAGTGAAGGGTGTATATTCATGATACGCCCGGAAAAACGTTTGACAATAGTCGGACCCACTATACGCATGTATCCGGCCAAACATATCAAGCCGGGCTGTACTTCTTCCAGTGTTTCCACCAAGGCCCGTTCATAATCGCTTATCCGGGGGAAAGTGGAATAATCCAGGACCCGGGTGTAGACACCCCTTTCCTCTGCTCTCTTGAGAGCTTGGGCACCGGGAACATCGCTCACCACCATTACCACCTTGCCGGGTATGGTGCCGTCT
>PWXL01000215.1 GCA_003561145.1 Candidatus Atribacteria bacterium | reverse complement strand
TGAATTCAATCAACGCCGGGACGGTATCCCGCTCCTGATACCGGTCGCTTATGAGGATTTTACCTCTGCTTTAGAGAATCACGGGCTTGTGGGAAATATGTTGTATATTGTTGATGGAGTATCTGATATACAGACTGCGAATAAGCTGATGGAAAAAGTACGCAGTTATCGGGAATAGCGGTACAAATACGGACATGAACGGAGGATATATATACGTTAGTGCGGAAGAGTTTCCCCTATTACCTTCAAGTTACTTAACTGGCTTAGTTTTCCTTTTCAGGGCCGGTGAGGATATTCTTTAAATTCTTTCTTGTTTTCAGCAATTTTGAGAATTCCCTCCACGATATCATCCATATCTTCGTGATCACCTAAAAACATGTTTTGAGTCAGCCACACCGCTTCTTCCTTACAGGCTTTTTCTGTCACCGGGCATTTTTCCTGGAAGGAGGCATAGTCTCTGTCTATCGTGTTATGGCTGCATTGAATGGGGCACTGGTAAGGATAGAAATGTTTCTGGAGAAATGCAGGGTTGTTGTAGATGGGGTAGGTATATCCTCCAGTAGCGGGGATACCTTCTGCGTGTAATGCTTTCAAGAAAAGGTCTCGGGGTAAACCGTCAAAGTATTTCTTATCGTATTTGAAAATGAATAGGTGAATGGAAGGTTTCCCCCTTTCAAAGTCGATACGCACAGGCTCGATACCCTTGATTTTCTGTAGATTTTCTGTAAGATAGCGGGCATTTTCAGCCCGCCGGGCGTTTTGTTCATCCAGCCGTTGTAATTGTACCAGCAGGACCGCTGCCTGAAATTCCAGCATGCGGGCATTCCATCCCAGGCGGTGGATTTCATACCAAGGGTGACCCTCTTCCCTGCCATAATGGTGATAGGAATAACACAGCTCATAGAGTTTCCTGTCACTCGTAATGATTGCACCTCCTTCACCGGCTGTCATATTCTTGGACTGTTGAAAGCTGAACATGCCGATGTCTCCATAGCTTCCTGCTTTTTTGCCATCCGGCCCTTCAACTCCGTGAGCGTGAGCCGCGTCTTCCACCACTTTTAAGTTATATTTCTTCGCAATGGTGTTTATCCCTTCCATATCAGCAAGGATTCCCCCGAAATGGACAGGGACAATTGCACGGGTGTGCTCTGTTATGGCATCTTCAACTCTTCGGGGGTCAAGATTATATGTATCGGTGTCAATGTCAGTAAATACCGGCACAGCGTTACAATGTAATACTGAGGTAGCAGTAGCCACAAAGGTATAGGGAGGGACGATAACTTCGTCTCCCGGACCGACACCTATAGACTTCAAGGCTATATCCAGTGCACCCGAGCCATTGGACGTGCCTACCGCATAGCGGGTGCCGTGATGAGAAGCGAATGCTTTTTCGAATTCCTCAACCCTGGATCGCCCTGTTGTTGCTTCTGCTCCCAGTTCGCTTTGGCTGTAGGCGCCTCTCCACCACTTTCCTGATTGGCAGACTTCCGTTAGGGCCTGTACCTCCTGTTCATCATGAATCGGCCAAGACGGAAAATGAATTGTACGGACTGGATTTCCTCCATGAATGGCTAAGCGAGGCATGGGTATTTCCCCTCTCTAAAAACATTGTATATGCATAAGTGCGTAAATGCGAGAATGCGTGAAAAACTTTTGAATGAAACACCGGTGATTGGGGTTAAACTCCATAGACTGCTTCCTAGCTTCGCTCCTCGCAGTGACAGCTTGTCATTTTTACCCGTCTTACTTCTTACCTCTCACTCCTCACTGTTTTTCAGGCTCCTCGCAGTGACGAACTAAAAAAAGATTCTGCGTTCTGGGTTTGAATACTTTCTATTCTTCGTTTCCATTGTTAATAAAGTTGGAACAGTGGCTCCTGAGCCCCCCCTTTATTCATGATATATCTGTGCTACAATTATGGCAAATATTTGAAGGGAGGAATTGAGTTGAAAAAGTTTGTGTGTTTCCTCATGATAGGTGTATTCCTTCTTGCAGGATCGGCATTTGCGTCAGAGATCGAGTTACCCGACCTCAGCGGAGAAGCAATCACCGTGTATTACATGGCCGGCACCACCTATGAACCCGCGGCCCGGCGAGCAGCAGCTGAGTTTGAAGAACTTACTGGATGTGTGGTGCGGGTGGTGGCAGACCCCTATCTCACCTTATTTGAGAAACAGCTCACTTCACTGATCACTCGCAGTGAAGCATACGATGTTTTGCAGGTTGCATACCAGTGGGATGGATTGTTTATGCCCTATCTTGAGCCACTTGATCCCTTTATCGAAGAACATGGTATTGACATGGATGCATTCATCCCCGGAGTCCTCGCTAACTGTGGCGGCAGCTTTGACGAAATCTATGGTATCCCCACCGCCTGTGACGTGTATTCTTTCATTTACCGCACAGACTTGTTTGAGGAAGCAGGACTGGAGCCACCTCAAACCTGGGAAGAGGTCAATGAAATCGCCGCTGCACTCACCACCGATGATATTCACGGACACGTATTGGCCGGATTAGGTGAACAGGTGGGGCAATTCTGGAGAGCGAGATACCTCGCAATGGGTGGCCGTTTGCTCAATGAAGACTGGACACCAGCTCTGGATATGGAAATCGGTGTGGAGGCTGCTGAACTTCTTAGAGATCTCCTTGAGTATTGTCCGGCAGGTACTCTTACTTACGGTTATCCCGAGCAGATGCATGCCTTCATCCTGGGGAGAGCCGCTATGGCCGAAGTATGGCCGAGTTTTCTGCGGGCACCGGCTGACGATCCGGATGAATCCGATGTGGTCGGTAATTGGTCTTTTGCCCCCTATCCGGGTGGTACTGGTGAATTGAGCGCATGGTCCCTGGGAATTCCACAGGTATCGCGCAACAAAGAAGCTGCTTTTGCGTGGATAGCGTTTTTTACCCAGGAATCAATGCAGAAAGAATTTTTCACTGATATCGGTATTGGCCCGACCCTCTCTGCCTTGTATGAAGACGAAGAATTCCTCGCCCAACATCCGGATCTTGCTGGCGTCTACCCCGGACTCAAGAACCCCATTCCGAGGTTTAACGTGGCCCAGTCCCAGGAAGCATATGACTTCATGGATGCCAGGGTTTCCGCTTATCTTGCCGGTATGATCACCGCTGAACAAATGATCGAGGAAATTACCGGGCGATGGGAAGAATTGTTTGCGGTCGACACCCCTGATTTCCCCTATATTGGTCCCTAAGTAGAACCTGATAAGATAACTACACAGATAAGCGCCGGGTTCTTTTTTGAATCCGGCGCACACCCTCTTTTCGGAGACAACTATGGCAAAAAAACAATTTCAGGATTTTAAAATCGGCTGGTTGTTTGTTCTGCCTGCACTAGCGTTTTTGAGCATTACTTCCCTTATTCCGCTCGCGTACTCATTGGGAGTGAGTTTCACAAATTTCAATCTTCTCAGGCCTGATAGACCACTTCAGTTCGTGGGGTTTCAAAATTATCTCACCGGTATCCGTGACACAGAATTCACCACCGCTGCCTGGAACACCATCCTCATTATCGGTGGTTCACTGGCTCTCCAGTTTCTAATAGGCCTCATGCTTTCTCTCATCCTTTCCCAGGAGAGAAAGGGTTTCCGCGTGTGGCGAACGGTTCTCTTGATACCCAACATCGTTGCACCAGTTGTGGTGGGGGTCCTGTGGCGGTTGATGCTCAATCCCGATTATGGGATCGTGAAGCTTGGCCTGGCTGAACTCGGCCTCGATCTCCCCTGGCTTGCACACCCCATTTGGTCAAGGGTTGCTGTGGTTATGGTGGAGACGTGGAGCTGGACCCCATTTGTGATGCTTACCTTGATCGCCGGTTTGAAATCGCTTTCCGATACTCCTTTTGAAGCCGCGAGGATCGACGGAGCGGGAGGGTTTCAGATATTCCGTTATATCACGCTTCCCATGATCAAGCCGGTACTTGCCGTCACCTTTCTTTTACGGCTGATGGATGCGTTCAAGATGTTCGATACTATCTATGTTCTCACCTATGGTGGTCCCGGTCTGGCTACAGAAGTTTTAAGCCTCAGGATCTACAAAAGGGGATTGAAATATTTCGATATCACCACAGCATCTGCCCAGTCATGGATTTTCCTGGCCTGCATCTTTATTGTTTCTTACATCATAGCGAAGAAATTCATCAACGTGGAAAGCAGATTGGAGTGACCGATGCCTATACGAGGAATTGGAAGTAGAGAAGTACGAACATACGGTATAAGGATGCTGGAGGGAGGTCTGCTTATCTTTGCACTGGCGGCAGTTTTAATACCGCTTTTTTGGCTTTTTACCACTTCTTTGAAATATTCACGAGATATATTCACTTTTCCACCCATATGGATACCTGAAAGAATAACGCTTCAGCATTACGATTCCATATTTTTTGTAAGTGGTGTTTTACCGTATTTTTTCAACAGTGTTATCATATCCATTTCATCAACGTTTTTAGCAACGATCCTGGGAGCCTTTGCTGCCTTCAGCTTAGCGCGAGTTCGATTTCCATTCAAACTGGGCATATTCATGGTGTATTGGATTCTTCTCACCCGCATGTATCCTGCGGTATGTACGGCAATTCCTTATTTTCTCATCATCCAGAGGTTGGGGCTATTGGACACACAGGCGGCTTTGATACTTACTTATACCAGTTTTAATTTACCTTTTGTGATATGGATTTTGCTGGGCTTTTTCAGCGAAATACCCCGGAGTATCGAGGAGGCATCGATCATGGACGGAGCCTCGTTTTTTCAACGCTTCACCAAGGTGGTGATTCCCATATCCATTCCGGGAATCGTGGTAGCAGCCG
>PWXL01000226.1 GCA_003561145.1 Candidatus Atribacteria bacterium | reverse complement strand
GCCACACATGGGGGCGGGCGGCATCGAGCTCAACACCCTCATACCCCAGGCGGGCGGTCCGCTCGATGGCTTCTTCCACCAAGTATGTCGGGACCCATCCCCCGTGCGGTCCGAAAGCATAAGTGTGAAAAGCGATTTTCATGTGGAATTCACCTCGTTTTCAATAACCAGATTTAGTGGGCGGTATATCCACCATCAACAGGCAATGTCACCCCGTTGATCATATCTGAAGCAGGAGATGCCAGAAAAATCACCGCTCCGGCGATATCCATGGTCGAGGCAAAGCGGCCCAGGGGTACCTTATCGAGCATAGCCTGTTTTTTCACAGGATCTGACCAGGCGTATTCTGCCAGCGGTGTCCATACGATGACCGGGGCGATCGCATTGACATTGATTCCATGAGGTCCCCATTCCATAGCCAGTACCTTGGTGAGCAGTATCAGGCCGCCTTTGGAGGCACAATAGGCGGCATGATCTTTAAGTCCCAACATTCCCGCTAGAGAGGAAATATTGATAATCTTACCCGAGCCTTTTTCCACCATTCCTCTCCCGATCGCTTGAGTTAGAAAGAACAGGGACTTCAAATTGACATTCAATACCTTGTCCCAGGCTTCTTCTGTAACCTCCAGAGAAGGTTGGACAACACTCGTTCCTGCATTGTTCACCAGAATATCCACACCTCCGGTGAGTTGCACGACCTCCTCCCCCATGTTGACCGCTTCTTGAGAATACTGAAAATCAGCTATTACAATTTCGGCTTTTCTCCCCAGTTCCCTGATTCTGCGAGCTACCTCATTGAGCGATTCTCTCTCACTTTCTTCTTTTCCGGCTATCACCACATCCGCTCCGGCATGGGCCAGGGAAACCGCTACATCCTTTCCTATCCCCATACTCGCTCCTGTGATACATGCTTGTTTTCCTTGCAGGGTATATTCAGGAAACACGATTATCACCTCTCATGGATAGATAGTTTCCATATTGAGTCCTTGTCAGAATAAAGTCAAAATGTTTTTGGGAGATAGAGGACCTCGTATATAATCACAGCTCACGTACATTTACAATGTATAGACCTACCCCTTGCAACCGCGAATGGTGGTAAGTTTGTATTGTCTCCTCCCGCATTGATATAATTATCAACAAATCGGGCGGTCCGATTTTTCTGAGGACCGCCCGATTATCAAGCTCTCTGAATTTTCAATTGCGTTTGTCTTACAGTCCGAGACCCATCTCAACTTGACTGTAGCGATGTGCCCGCTCGGCCAATTCCCGGAATTGTTCTTCAGTCATACTCGAATCGGCCATCACCATGTCACCCATAAAACTCATGGGAACCTCATCCGCCCGGCCTTCCAAATACCGTTGAATGGCTTCACCCACTACCGCTCCCGCATCATCCTGGAAACGGAACACGGAACCGACCATCCTTCCTCTCAACATGGCATCTATTTCATCCACTGTTCCACCGAATCCATAGACTGCGACCTGGTCAATGAGACCAAGTGTTTCAAGAGCTGATGCTGCTCCCAATGCCATGGCGGTCGAGGTGGCATAGATCGCTTCAAGATCAGGGTGTGCGGTCATGATGTCAATGGTCGCTTCATAAGCCATTTGACGGTCAGCTTCAGCATAGGTTTCGTACACTACCTCAATGTCTGTTTGCTCAATTACCGCCATGGCTCCGCCAAAACGCTGGTTATCAAGGGTTCCGGGTATCATCCGCAAACCGGCCATTTTCCCTTCTCCACCCAGAGTCTCTGCAATATGCATACCACTCAGGTATCCCCCGTACTCATGGTCAAATGCCGTATAGAGAAGTGTCTCCTCGTCGCCTTCAAAGGGTCGGGAAAAATTGAGAATCATTATGGGGATTCCTGCTTCGTGAACTTTGCGAATCGCAACTCTTTGTGCATCGAGCTCGGTCGGACCCAGGATGATAAAGTCCACTTCGGCGGCTATCAAGCTCTCTACCTGAGCCAACTGCTCATCGTGGGCATCATGACGTGAGGTAGCCTGGATATTCATGGTAAAGGGTATTCCCGCTTCTTCCAGGCGGTAATAAATCGACCAATACCAGCGTTCCCAGGCATCGGATATATCAAAGCTTGGTGTCGCAAATCCGATTACCACCGGCTCATCCAGTTCCACAGCGAAAGGCTGGGCAGGTTCGGCAATCGCCTGTGAGATTTCCTCGTGAAGCTCAAATGATACACCAAGGTCCGCTAGAACCTGCGCTTTATATTCATCCGGGTCCATTAATTCGAAAGCACCAGCAGCTGTAAGGGCAACCATAAAAAACGCGAGAGTAACGATACCCACTATAAACTTTTTCATTTTCATTTAACCCCCTGGTTTTGTTGATAATGGTTTTTTCACATCACATTTCACCGTATTGCAACACCTCTGTATTCCACTTGAACCGTTTACGTATCACCTCCTCAACTGGTAGATTCTTTTGCCGTTTCCTTTACCGCTTCCAGTGAAGCCTCTCGCATGACGTTTTCTCTCCACTGGTTCAACCCCACAGCTAAAACAATAAGGAGTCCTGTAACCACCAATCTCCAGAAATAATCAACTCCCAACAGTACCATGGTGTTGGCGATAATCCCTAAAATGAGTGCACCCACAACCGAACCGACAACGTTTCCTGACCCACCAAAAAGGGAGGTACCTCCCATGATCACCGCTGCGATAGTATGAATCTCGTACCCCTGTGCCATGGTAGCTTGAGAAGAATCAAGGCGGCTGGTGATGAGGATAGCGGCCAGCCCACACAAACCTCCCATGAGGACATATTGAAATACCTTGTAACGGCTCACCGGGATTCCACAGTATATAGCCGCGGTCCGGTTCCCCCCAACCGCTATAGTGTATCTCCCAAAATGAGTTTTATGGTAAATGTAATAGCCTATCGCTGCGAGTATCAGTGCTACGATAGTGGGGATCGGGAGCCCCGCCCAGCGGGTTATTCCTATATAGCGGAAGGAACTCGGAAAATCGAACCAGATCTTGCCGGCAGAATGCACCAGGGCAAACCCCCGGAAGGTCTCCATGGCTGCCAGGGTAACGATAAAATCCGGCATCCTTAGACCGGTAATGACAAAGCCGTTGACCGCTCCCAGGCCCATACCGAAAAAGATAGCGACCACCATCGCCAAACCCACAGGCCAGCCCCACGCATGAATAAAACCGGACATCACCACACTGATGAGCGCAACCTGTGAACCAATCGACAAGTCGATCCCACCACCCGTAATGACAAAGGTCATTCCTACGGCAAGTACGATATATATCGACGACT
Source organism: Candidatus Atribacteria bacterium (assembly GCA_003561145.1). Lineage (GTDB taxonomy): Bacteria > Atribacterota > Atribacteria > Atribacterales > Atribacteraceae > Nitricultor. The sequence goes on along the minus strand of PWXL01000226.1, from coordinate 1,610 downwards.
GATACAGAACATTAATAAGGTTGAGAGTAGTAAAAAAGCGGGGAACCATAAAGGCCGCTACAAGGATCACAACAATGAGAACAAACCCCGGCCCAAGGCGCGCAATGAGTTTTTGTACGCTTTTCGCAGGAGTTGTATCGTTCATGCAATACGCTCCTTTCAAATGTTTTCTGACGTCTTTACCGTCACTCTCTCCTTTGCTTCACTATCATTCGTTCAACACCTTGTTACGCTTTGCCGGATGAAGGAACTACCTCTTTTTCCTCCGCACCGATAATCAAACCAAGAATTTCCGTTTTGGAAGATTCCGCGGTGCTGCGAACTCCTACCATTCTTCCTCTTCGCAGCACGGTGATCCGTTCACTCACCGCAAAAACATGCTCCAGATTGTGAGCGATCACAATAACAGGAATGCCATGGTCACGTAAGGTCCGGATCAGGTGGAGAGTTTTTTCGGTTTCTTCAGGTCCAAGTGCTGCGGTAGGTTCATCCATGACCAGGATCTTTATGTGTTCACGGTATATAGCCCTGCCAATCGCGACTGATTGCTTTTGCCCTCCCGAAAGATTGAAAACAGGAGCCTTCCTGTTGCTCCCCAATTGAATATTCAGTTTATTCTTCAATAAATTCAGAGCCTCTGTGCGCATCTTCGCGTTATCAAGGAATTGCATTCCCAGCAATGGATTACTGATCTCTGATCCCAGAAATACATTGGCTGAAGCTTCCAGGGTATCAACCAGGGCTAAATCCTGGTATACTGCTTCGATGCCTAATGATTTGGCATGCTGTCGGCTCCTTAATGTCACTGGTTGTCGTTCTAAAAGTATTTCACCGGCATCGGCAGGATACACTCCCGTCAATATCTTAATGAGAGTGGATTTGCCAGCTCCGTTATCTCCCACCAAACCCATTACTTCTCCACGGCGCAGGCTGAAATCCACGTTATCCAAGGCTCGCAATCCACCGAAATTCTTCGTTATACCTCGTGCCTCTAGAACGAAATCTTCATCTTGGCGTTTTTTAGCATCGTTCATCGTGTTCTCACCACCTCCATCAGCTATCCCGACCTGATAAGAAAAATGTCCAGGCCGGGATACAGAGCGTAAATAATTTTTTACCTATTCCCAGTCTTCGAGACCGGTTCCTTTTACGGCTTTACTGTAACGCATTGAGCGTTCTGCAAGTTCTTTGAATTCTTCTAGGCTCAACTCAGTGTGGGACATAACCCCGTCGGCAAGGTATACCTGGGGTATTTCGTCTTGGCGTCCCTCAAGATAGCGTTGAATCGCTTCAGCTATTCCGACTCCTCCGTCATCCTGGAAACGGAATACTGAACCAACCATCCTTCCTCTCAACATAGCATCAATTTCATCCACCGTACCACCGAAACCGTACACTGCGACCTGGTCAAGGTAACCAACCGTTTCCAGAGCCGCCACTGCTCCCAGAGCCATTGCAGTAGATGTTGCATAGATAACATCGAGATCCGGATGGGCAGTCATGATATCGATAGTCGCTTCATAGGCTTTCTGCCGGTCGGCTTCCGCGTAGGTTTCATATACTACTTCAATGTCGGTTTGTTCGATTACCGCCATTGTACCATTCCACCG
>PWXL01000128.1 GCA_003561145.1 Candidatus Atribacteria bacterium | reverse complement strand
CTGGATTCCCGTCCCTGTTTATTACACACAGGGACAAGCTTACTACATGTGGGAAGGACAACAGGGCATTGCTGAATTCAGAATTATGATTGTAGATTTGAATTCTGACTTCATACTTCATCATTCCTACTTTCTTTAGCCCCTTTTTCTACTTTTTGGAATTTTTCTTCTCAGAACTTCAAATCAGACTTCAGAAATCATAATTCCTAAATGATAATTTCCCCTTCCCCCGCTTTTAGCCCCTCCTTCACCGCTGCACACCGAAAACGCCAGGGACATACCGGGCAGTGTGTGCGGTTGGGGGAAAATGGGCCCCGCACAGCCCGGACGGATACCTCTTGTGCCGCTTCTTCTATTTCTTCCCACGATGCTGGATGTGGAACCTCTTCAAGCCTTTCTTCCCGCAGGAACGCCATCTGCAGGGTAATGTTCCTCCCGGGAAAAAAACGGCGTACAGCCAATCCGTACAATACCAGCTGGTCATGGAAAAGACGCGAGGGTGCTTTCTCAAAACGGGTGATCTTATAATCGAGTATCCGTACCTCCTCCCCCTGCGTCATCATCGCATCAATTCGTCCTCCCAGGTATGTGCCCCCCTGAAGAAGAAAGCGGAAGGGGACTTCCCGCAGAAGCTCCTGGCTCAATAAAGCCTCCCGCAATGCTCTCCCGACCTCTCCTTGAGAAAACTTCATGAGCCAGCGTCGGGACTCTTCCCATACTTTTTTTTGCGGCCAAAGGAGAATGAGTGAGGCCGGTATCTCACCTTTTTCTTCTCCTGCTGGAGGCTCTTGAGGGAAAAACGCCTCAAGGGATGATGTTTCAAAATCCCAGCGGCTCAATACCCAGTGGAGCAGTGTTCCCAGGTCCGCTCCTCCCGCCTCTTCCCCGGCAGGCAATTCCCAGGCAAGCGGTACCCCCTGGCGGTAACGCGCACGCCAGGCATAGGGGCAAAAACGCATGAGGGCGAAAGAGGTGGCACTGAGGTTCTCCAGTGATTCACCCTCGGGTGTGGTCAAAAGGGGTAGTCCCCTTCTTTCTTTTTTCGTATCGTGCGTTCCCCGTTCTGTTTTCAACGGTTCCAGGGAAGGATGGACGGCATAGTCTTCGAGCTTTTTTCCTTTTTCCTGCAGCCAATCACTCACCCATGCCAGGGGAGAACCGGGTGCAGGATCGGGCTTCCCCTCTTCATCAAACGGACAGACACCGCACAGGTACAACTTCTTCTGTGCACGGGTACAGGCAACATAAAACAACCGCTCCAGTTCTTCTTCCTGGTCCTGTTTCTCCAGAGCATGGTGAAGATCCCAGCAAAGCGGTGTCTTGTTCTTTTCCCCCCATGAGGAGGGGTAGCGTCCCGCGGCCACTCCGAGATGTGAAGAAACGGTCAGCGAAGAGCCCCCGGAAGAAAGTGCTTTTTTCTCCAAACCGAAAAGGGCCACCACAGGGAATTCCAAACCCTTGGCGGCATGGATGGTCATCACCCGCACCACGTCTTCCTCCTCTCCCACGGGGGTTATCTCCTCACGCCGTTCTCCCATGCGTGCCGCTTGTTCCAGGTACTGTGCGCATCCTGCAGAATCTTTCCCCCACACGGCTTCATACTCGCGGGCAATATCCACCATACGGCAAATGTTGAGGTACGAGCGCCGGCGCACACCGGCTGGAAAAGATGAAAATGCCGCCGTTTCCCGGAGAAGTTCCGCCAGGGCTTTTGCCGGACCTTGCAACCGGGCAATAGCTCTCCAGTGTTCAAGCTTTTCTGCAAGATGCGGAAATGTTTCCTCGAAGAGCAGGTCCCGCTCATCCGGTTGTGTATCTTGCATTTTCTCTAAAAAGCGGTGAACCTGCTCGAGAGACAGCAGGGAAAAATGTGAACTCAAAAAAGAGGCCAAAGAGAGTGAGTCGCCGGGTTCTACCAGAAAACGGAGGAGCGCCGCGGCATCGGCTGTTTCAAAACGGCGGAAATAACTGACATTGGATACAAAGGAAACGGGGATGGCCTTCTCCCTTCCCAGGGCCTCCTCGAGTGCTGAAAAATAGGTCCTGGTAGGGCACAGAACGGCCATATCCCGCCAGGAGTATCCCTCCTTTGCCCGTAAGGTGGAAAGCTCATCCGCCAGGGAGCGGGCAAGAAGAACCCGGTGTTCTTCCATTCTCTTTGAGTCGTTGTGTTCTTTGAATGAAATGCGGATATCGAGACACTCCCCTCCCTCCTTTTCCACAAGGGCCGGCATCAGCGGCCGGTAGGGATGGTGTACCCGGTAACTCACTCCTTCTTTCCAAAGATAAGCAAACAGGGAATTGATTTCTTCGAGCAACGGACAAACCGTGCGGTAGCTTTGGTCCAGGAAAACGACCCGGCCATTTTCCTCTTGCTCTGCCTTCATAAAATAACTCCCGAACAAGGAAAAATCAGCATGGCGAAAACGGTAAATAGACTGCTTGATATCCCCCACTATAAAGAGGTTCCCCTTGTTCCGGCAGGCGATTGCACCCACCAGGTTATCCTGGAGGTGATCGGTATCCTGGAATTCATCAATCAGTATTTCACGAAAATCAGCCACAAGATGGGGGTTTTTCTCCACGATTCGGCAGGCAAGAGCGATTTGGTCCGCGAAACTCACAATGTTCCACTGCTTTTTACGTTCTTCCCACACTTTCCATAAAACGGCTACTCCCCGCAATAAAAGGCATCGCAGGGCGCGGTCAGTCTGCGCAGACAAAGAATCCGCTAAAAACTCCAATGCGCTTCGCCACCGCTTGTCATGTTCTTTGCGGTATGCGGCGATGTTTTCTCCTCCACCGCTTTCAGCGAGGAGTTTTTGTGCCTCCTGGTACAACGCGTGCCTGTTGCTGCGTGTGATACCCGAAAGTTCTGCCGAGAGGCAGAAGAGGAACCGTTCCGGCGGCAGGAAGACAGATGACCTGAGGTGACCGATCGCCTCGGGAACCCTCCCGCTTTGCCTGGAACAATCGAGGAAGGGGAGGATATCTTCACTCCAACGGTTGTGTTCTTTTTCCCATTCGGGAAGAAACAAAGACCGGATAATGTGCCAGAGAGCGTTATCTTTTTCTTCGACACGTTCTCCCCACTCCCACAACGCTTCCGGCCTCAGGCCGCGGCTGGTAAACGTTTCCGAAATGCTCTGAGCGCCCAGCACGATACGTTCCGGTCCGAACTCTTCAAGCAGTGACTCCCATTCTTCACCTCCCAGCACCGACACCCTGTCTTCCCACGAGGAGGGAAGCTGCGAGCAAAACCATTGTACATCTCCTCCATCCAGCGCTCTCTTGCAATCACCCCAAAAGGCCGCTTCTTCGGCCGGACTCACTACCCTGCTCGAAAAATCCCGCTCCGGAAGAAACACACCTCCCCTTCTCACCAGGCTATAGGCAAAAGCGTGAATGGTGGTTATCACACAATCTTCTTCCAGCGCCAGGGCTTCCCGCAGCCGGGAGACAACGTCGGTATCACTGTGCGCACGGGCGATTTCTTCCCATTGGACGAGAGTCGAACGAATTCTCGTGTTCATCTCCTGGGCGGCTTTCTCAGTGAAGGTAAGAGTCAGGATCTCGTTTACCCTGGCCCTTCCTGTAGCCACCAGCCAGCAAAACCTCCATGCCAGAGTGCGGGTTTTTCCGGTTCCGGCTCCGGCTCCCACCACCACCAGCGGCTCATGTGCTCTTACCGCTTCTTTTTGCGCCGTCTGTGCTTGTGACAATAAGTACTGGGAACGCTCGTCGTCACGCATCAATTTCTTCCTCAACAAGTATGCCCTCTTCCTTTCTGCATAACAGGGAAAACTCGCATATCCTGCATAGGTTGCTTTCGGGGTTGGGGTCCCACCGGTGTTCCCGAATGCCCCGAGCCATCGCCTCAATGTCTTCGTATGCTTTCTCCATTCCCATGGTGGGAGTGTTTCCCCGTCCCCCTTCCGTGCAGGATATGACCATTCCATCACCGTGGCACAGGTACGCCCAGCCCAGGGGGTTGAGTTTTTCGTTTTGCTGCAGAGAGAGGGCGTAGGCGGCAAGCTGTCTTTTCCCCCTGGTATTCTCGCTTTTTCCCCCCTTGTAATCGAAGAGAAAACAGCGATCGCCGGGAAACACCAACAAGCGGTCACACCTGCCATGGAAGGTAACCCCTCCCACAGAATACGGCGGAAGGGTGTACTCACGGCGATCTTCAAGCGGCCGGCTGTCTCCACAGGAATGGAATGCCACCGCTTGTTGTGCCAATATCTCCAATGCCCTCTCAAGAGACCTCCGGTGGCGGCGAAACCGTTCAATGGCAAATTCAGGATAGATCTTTTCGATGTGGATGTGAAGTCCATCACGGAGGCTCCGGTACAAGTTATCCTGGTCGAAAAATGCCTCCGCCGGCACATCTGCCCATACCTGGTGGACCAATATCCCCAGCTTCACGTGATCCACACCGGGCCGCTCCCGTGCGCGCAATCGGTACAACCTGCGGCAAGCCACGTAAAAGGGACACTCTCGCCAATCATCGAGATCGCTTAAAAACCCCACTTCCAACCGGTGATGCGAAATACGGGGTAAGGACCGCGGAGCCAAGTATCCTTCTGCCGAAATTTCCACCGAGGGGAAATAGCTCTCTCCGCTTGATAATACCTCAACCAGGGAGCGTTTCATCTCCCCGCAATACCTCCCCCAGCTCTTTTGAGAGAGGTATGCCGATGGCCGGAATATTTCTGCGATAAAGGGACTGGGTTCTATCGGCCTTCCCTCCTCGTCCTGGAGGGCCCTGGTGAGAATGGTGAGCTTTTCCCCGCAGGCTGTCACACGCTGAAAGCGGGCGTATGCGTGTTCACGGCTGTCCCGGGGGAAGAAGAGCGTTTCTCCCACTCTTTCAAAAGGAGATATTTCCTCATGTCCGGGATAACGGGACGATTCTGCGGAGGTCACCACCATGACCG
>PWXL01000100.1 GCA_003561145.1 Candidatus Atribacteria bacterium | reverse complement strand
TGGGTACGGTATTTTTCCTCATTATTCTCTCGCTCAGTTTTTTCATCTCCAACCCCCCTCCTGCGCACTCTCCCATACGAATCAAGCAGAGAAAACATCATTTCCACCCTCCTCCTCGAAGAGAGGTTGACTATGGTCAAATGTTGCGCACCGGCCAATTCTATTTATTGTGGACCCTCTTTTTCTTCGGAACCTTCGCAGGGCTTCTCATTATAGGACAAATGGCGAAAATCGGAGAGGAACAGGCGGCCATGAATAATGCCTATCTTCTCGTCCTGACCTATGCCTTATTCAACTTTCTGGGACGCATCAGCTGGGGTTCGATCTCCGATTACCTCGGCCGTTCCAAAACCCTTTTTGTGATGTTTCTTATTCAAGCGATAGTGTTCTTCGCCTTCCGTTTTATGACAAATCCTGGCTCTCTTATGATTGGCAAGAGCCTGGTTGGTTTCACGTTCGGAGGCATGCTCTCTCTCTTCCCCGCTTTCACCGCCGACTTTTATGGTCTGAAAAACCTGGGAGTCAATTACGGCATCATGATCACCGCCTGGGGAGTCGGTGGAGTGCTGGGACCGCTGTTTGGCGGCCTGGCACGTGATGTAACAGGAGGGTATGAGTGGAGTTTTTTCATGTCCGCTCTTCTCAGTGTAGCCGGGGCGGCCCTGAGCCTGCGTATCAGTAAACCCCACATACCCGAAGAAGCTGTCGTGGGAGAGCCGGCAACCGAACAAGTGGGAGAAAGGTAAGGCAGTAAATCTTGCATCATGGACCGGTAAAAACAGTTTTTTAATGGAGGCTTCAAGGATGTCTGCGAAAGATAAAAAACCACATACAGGAAAAAAAACGGTAGAGCAACTCGTCAAGGAGCTGCAAGCATATGATTCTTCTCCCTGTGATGAGCATTCCCAAACAAAACAGGAAAACACATTGAAAAAAACCGAACGCAAGCTGATTGCCCATGGAGAACCTGCTGTACTTCCATTAATCGAAGTTTTACATCATCAAAAACATCCCAGCTTTGCCCACGCCGCCTCGGCGCTCGCCCGTATACGAGATGAAAGGGCAATCAAACCTTTGGTTATGTACCTGGAAAATATAAATCTCGGCGAAGATTGTAAAAATGCCTTGGTTCTCATAGGCCCTGCCTGTGTGCCCGAAGTAATCAAAAATGTGGAGTTCAGGATTGCACACCCGGTTGAGGCTGAAGACGGGTTTATCTCCATAACGAATTACCCCCTCAGCACCATTGGTGAAATCCGCTGTGATCAGTCTGCCGCCTTTCTTAACAATCTGTTGGATGAGTACATGGAGGTAATGCCTACTGAAGTTTTCGACCCCACTCAATACGAATGGCCCTACCGTAACGTAGACTTCTTTCACCTGCTGGACTGCATGGTGAGGCAGCAGGATAAAAGTTCCATACCTCATATACAAAAGGCCCAGCAGCATTTCCCCAAAGAATACACTGAATATTTAATCTGCCAAATAGCCATGGGCAGGATTAAAAAAAAGAGGGTTGAAGGTTACCTGCCCCTGGAAGCTTTGGATATTGCCATGCCAAGCGGGGCGATTATGGATATGCTGTTGGGCAGAGAAAAAGACAGAAGTAACGATTTTTATGATGAGTATGGCGAGTATTTTGAGGAAGACGATTGAAAATAACAGACGAGATATGGAAAAAGAAAAATTCTTTGTAAGGATCGTGTAAAACCATATCCATATGTACATCCTCTATCCAACAGGTTAAATAACTCCGGATAAGAGCTCCTTTCACCCTTCGCTTCGACTGATTGTCCCATTCACCTCTCGCGCTTCCCGTCTTTTCTCGATCCACAGGCGGGTCTCCTTGACGATGGTGTGCATAATTTGCACGATGATCAACACACCGCCGGTAAAAATCGCCATGCGCGGCCAGAAAAATGTAAAAGTGCCCGTAGGAGTACTTTCGTGCATCCCCATGGCGGCAAAACGGTAGCCATGTACGCACATAAAATACAAAAAGTAAATAATAAGCAACTGGTAGAAAACGGTTAATCCGAAACGCACGGAAAGCGGGAATTTCTTGAGCAGAATAGAGATACGGATATGGCTCCCGCTGCGCACGCAAGAACTGGCACCCCACATCACAAGATAAGCGGCCAGGTATACTGCCACCTCTTCCACCCAGATGAGGGGAGTCGGGATGATATAACGGAACAGCACCTGTAAAAACAGGACGGCAAACAACACCGCCAGGTTAGCCACCAGGGCAAAACGTACCACGGTATCGATATAGCCCGTTATCCTTTCGAATCTGTCGCTGAAGCGTATCTTGGTCATAGCTTCTCACCCCCTCCTTAAAAAGTAAAACCCAGCATACGTGGGATGGTTTCCGTAATCTGAGGTATGTATAAAACTATGAAGGTGATAATGAACAAAGAAAGTATGTAGGGCCATGAATATCGTGTCACTTCTTCCACCGAGAGGTTCCCCACCAATGCGGTCGTAATCAATGTCCCGCCCACCGGTGGCGTGAGATGTCCGATGCCCAGGGCCATGATGATTGACATACCCGCATGCAGGGGAGAAAAACCAAGCACATTGACCAAAATAGGGGCCACAATGGGCGTAAAAAGAAGAACATTGGTGGTGCGATCGATGAACATTCCCGCAACTACCAGAACCGCCAGAACAATAAATAAAAGCACCTGCGGTTCATCGGTAATTCCGAGCATGCCGTCCATTATTTGGTCTGGAATATTACGGCGGGCAATGACATAGGAAAAAATACGCGCCATACCCATGAGAATGATGATGGCCGCACTGGTAAAAGCGGTTTTTCTGAATATCTCGTAGAGATCTTTCAGCGTCAGGTTGCGGTATATGACAATGGACACCACCAGGGCATAGAAGACCGCCACCGCAGATGCTTCCGTCGCCGTAAAATACCCACCCATGATCCCTCCTAAAATAATGATGGGCATCCCCAGGGGGAGAATCGCTCTCCAGGTAGCTCTCCCTATTTCCTTCATGCTCCGGCGTGGTTGGCGTGGAAGGTCAAGTTTACGCACAAGAAGATAGGTTATGACCATTTGGATAAGCGCAAGCAGAAGGGCGACACCCATACCGGCAGCGAACAATGCCCCGATGGAAACTCCGAACGTCGCTCCATAGACAACCATGACAATCGAGGGTGGAAAGAGGGGGGAGAGAATACCCGAGGCAGCAGTAAGCGCCCCCGCAAAACCTTTTTTGTACCCCTCCTTCTCCATGACCGGAATGAGTACCGACCCAATCGCCGCTACATCAGCATGTGCTGAGCCGGAAATACTGGCAAAAAAAACACTGGCCAGGATATTTACCTGTGCGATTCCACCCGTAAAATGGCCGATCAGAGCTTTGGCCAGGTCAATCAAACGGTCGGTAATGCCGCTTTTGCTCATGATGTTTCCGGCCAGGATAAACATGGGAACCGCAAGCAGGGCATAGCCGGTGATACCACGGAACAGCTGCTGGGTGAAGACCAACAGCACAGCCTCTCTTCCCGTTTCAAAATAATGAAGCAGGGTGGAAAACCCTATGGCTCCATAAATGGGAACTCCGAGAATGAGTAAAACGAAAAGCAAGAGAAACAATGAGGCGGCAAACATAGCTCATCTCCTTTTTGCATTCCCTCTCTTCCTGTATACACTCCTTCTGAATTGTCACTCCGCCCCCCTCCGGATATTGAGGCCGGAGGGGGGCAAGAAGTATTCTTGCTCGTCTCGTTTCATCAATCGATTCCGCGGAAAGCAGCGATCCTCGCCCGTGCCCTCTCTAGGGCAACGGCGGTTTCTTCTTTGAATTCATCACTCACCAGCTCTCCCAAGAACCGCTCACCCACTTCCTGGCCGATTTCCATCCATTGGGCGGTTTCAGCCGGTGTGGGAGCGTAAATCACTTTCCCTGCTTCAGCCATCAATTCCAGCGCCCGGTCACCATCGCGCATGGTTTCTACATTCTGCACCCAAACGGCAAGCTCTGCACCGAGGTCAATGATTTCCTGGTAGTCGGGGGGCATTTCCTGGTAAATATCATTGTTGATAATGTAGTAGTGATAATCGAACATATGACCGGTAAGGGTGACATAATCGGTGACTTCCAAAAGACCCGCTCCCCAGGCCGAGGAAAGCCCGCCTTCTGTACCATCTATCAGCCCTGTCTGCAGCGCAGTGTAGCGCTCGGCCGAGGGAACGGTAAGAACCGAAACCGAACCTAACGCCTCGAAGAGTTCAACATACAGGGGAATTTCTGGGGTACGCATTTTAATGGCATATTCGGTGAGGTCCTCCGGTACCTTAATCGGACCACGCTTCGTATAAAGCATACGGATGGAATTTTCCGCTGCTCCCAAGAGACGAATTGTGCCGCCGGATCCCTCCAACATTCTCTCCCGTACAAAATTCACATGCTCCGGATCCAACATCATCAACCATGCCACATAGCGGTTCTCAAAAAGAAACGGCATATTGTACCATTGGATATCTTCCGTCACACCAGCCAGTCCGCCGGTAGTAGCGCTATGCACGTGGGCCTCGCCGAGCCGGATCTGGTCTACCACCTCTCGATCTGTCCCCAAAGTTTCCCAGGGAATAAGCACCACTGAGATATCTCCACCGCTCTCAACTTCGACAAAGTTTTTAAACGTTTCCCCGCCGGCCAGGTTGTAGGGTAATGCTTTGTTTACCGGGAAGATAAGTTCATAGGTTGCTGCCAGTACCGACCCGCTTAAAAACATCGCCAACACAAAGGTAACCGCCAACACAATAATAAGTCGTTTTGACATTTTCTATTCCTCCTTTTTTATGATGTTACTCGTGCTTACAGCACGTGCACCTCACATTACAAGGAACGGGAAAAATATGTCAATGGAATTGCCTCTGTGGCAGAATCATCTGGATACTCCTTCACGGGCTGTATCCAT
>PWXL01000247.1 GCA_003561145.1 Candidatus Atribacteria bacterium | reverse complement strand
TAGAAGAGTTTGAGCTTCTGGCTCCCGGCCAGGCCTACGATCCCCTGCGCACCACCTTTGCCATGTTTATTGAACGCTGGGCAAATGAGGTGGGCATACCCATGCATACTCGTCTTACCGATTTCAGCCTCATCGTGGAAAGGGTATTCAACCAGCAGGATTTCGATGCCTGGATGTTGGGATGGAGTCTCGGGAATCCTGCCTTTCCGACGTATTTCAACGTGTTCTTCCATTCCCGTTATACCGAACCGGGTGGATTCAACGCGCAGGGATTTGTCAATTCGGAATACGATGCCCTGGTGGAAGAATTCCTTGCCACGCTCGACATAGAAGAAGCGCAAAAAATTTGCTTCCGGTTACAGGAAATTTTAGCAGAGGAACTTCCCTATATCGTACTTTTTGATACCGAGATTGTCGAAGCATACCGGGAGGACCGCCTGGTGTTTCCCTTTACCGAAGTTCTGGGAGGGTTACAGTTTATTGGTGGAATGCTGGGTACTGTACAATTCATGCAGTAATGCCGCTTCTTCGAGGAATCGCGGTTAAGGTTATAGTAACGCTGAAGCCCCGCTCAATTGCGGCGGGGCTTTCAGTTTCAAGAACATATAATTATGCAGCGGAATGTGCAGGAGAAAGGAGCATACTCAGAGCATGGGAAGGTACGTATTGCGGAGGCTTTTGCAGGTAGTTGGTCTGACATTCGCTTTTATAACCATCACGTTTATTATCCTGCAGGCTATGCCCGGAGATATCACCAACATGTATATCAGCCCTGAGATACCGCCTGAAGTACGCCAAGCCCTGCGTGAGAGGTTCGGTGTGGATCAGCCGCTACTGAGCCAGTACGCGAGGTATATCACGAATTTCCTGAGGGGGGATTTGGGGTATTCTTTTCGCCATTATCCCCGTAGTGTTTGGGATATTATCTGGGAGCGTCTTCCCCGTACCTTTGTACTGTTTTTTACTGCCACTGTAGGGTATTTTTATCTTGGCTTCACCCTGGGAAAAATTATTGCGTGGAAAAGAGGAACGGTTTTTGAATACACGACGACGGTGGGAGGAGTATTTCTCTACTCGCTTTTTTTGCCCATGTACGCTTTACTGGTAATCTGGTTTTTTGCGATGCGATTGGGATGGTTCCCGGTCAGCCAGTTTATCACACCACGTTTGTGGAGAGGGGTAGAGGTGACCTCCAACACAATTTTCGGCTACATCATTCTTTCAGCAGCTGTTTTCATAGCTGTGATGATTATAGCGATGGTGTTTGGAAATAGGGTCTCCAGGACTCGTAAGGCCAGGAAATACTTCCACTTGGGCATCGGGGGGGTGACCCTCGGAATCATCATTGTGTGGTGGGTGGCCTCCGGTCAGGCTGTATTGGCGATGAATATATTTCATCACATGGCACTCCCGGTTCTTACCCTCACTACGGGGGCTTTTGCCGGATCCATGCTTTTGATGCGTGATTCCATGCTTGAAACCATCAAGGAAGATTACGTCATGGCTGCCAGGGCCAAGGGTCTGCCAGAGCGGGAAGTACGTGATCGCCATGCCGCTCGGACGGCTCTTTTACCCATGGTTACGAGTTTTACTTTAGCTATCGCATCAGTCCTTAACGGTGGAATTATTACTGAGACTATTTTTTCATGGCCGGGTATGGGTCAAACCCTGGTAAAAAGCGTACAGACAAACGATTGGCCCCTGGCTTTGGGTACCTTTGCATTCACCGGTATATTTGTGCTTTTCGCTCACCTGGCGGTAGATATATTATACGCCGTCCTTGATCCGCGCATACGCTACTGAGGAGGAGCTTCTTTTGGAACAGGAAAATATTGCCTACGGTAAAGCAAGGGTGGGGCGGCAACTGTGGAAGATGAAGCTTTCCCTGTGGTGGAAAGCAGTCTGTACCAACACCCGTCTCTTCAGGGAAGCGAGAATCGGCATGCTGGGGTTGGTTATTATCATTGCCTTCGGAGTGTTCGGTGCGGTGTATCCGTGGTGGATAAGACAGGATATCAGTGTGTATGATCCCGTGGTGGGATTTGATGACACCATCACACGGCATCCGTCGGCACCCACACTGCGGCATCCGCTGGGGACGGACATGGTGGGCCGGGATATCCTCTCACAGATGATGAGCAGTACCCGGGTAGCTTTTACCATGGGACTGGTCGCAGCTACTTTCACCGCTTCCATTGCTACTATAGTCGGGGCGGTGGCCGCCTATTACGGAGGATTTGTCGACACGGTGTTTATGAGGACCGCCAATATCTTGATGCTGTTCCCCTTTCTTGCTTTCATACCGGTACTCAGCGCCATGATGGAAATCACTTTTCTCCGCTTCGCTGTTATTATCGGCTTGTTATCGGGTTTTGGCGGCGCCACTCTCATTGTAAAATCGAAGGCTCTCGGAGTTGTGAACAAACCCTACATAGAAGCGGCCAAGGTAGCGGGGGGAAGCAATTTCCATATCATCCGCCGTCACGTCATCCCCAACATACTTTCGCTTTCCTTTCTTTATATGATGTTCTCCGTGCAGGCAGCGATATTTTCCGAGGCCATATTGTCCTGGCTCGGTTTTCTGCATATCCGCATGAGCTGGGGAATTATGCTCTACAGCGCAAGCAGAGCGGGATACCTGGTGGGACCGCAAATGACCCGCTACTGGTGGATGTGGTTACCCGCAGGAGTGGGAATTTCCCTGCTGTGTGCTGCTTTCTACCTGGTAGGGAGAGGATTGGATCCCATAGTGAACCCCCGGCTGCGGCGGAGGTGAGTCCATGGACCTGGTGCGCGTCGACAATTTGATTATGCATTATGATACCCGGGAAGGCCCCGTTCGAGCCGTGGACGGGATAAGTTTCCGCCTCAAAGAAGCAGAAACACTGGGGTTACTTGGTGAGTCCGGGTGCGGCAAGTCTTCAGTTGCTTCGGTCTTGCTCAAGGTGTTGCCTGACAATGCTCACATTGTGGGGGGGCATGTGTTTTTTCGCGGGGATGATATTTTGCAGTACGGAGAGGAAAAGATGCGCCGTGTACGCTGGGAAGGCGTTTCACTCGTCTTCCAGGCGGCCATGAATGTGCTCAATCCAGTGTACCGGGTAGAGGAACAGATTTTGGAAGCGATGGTCGCTCACGATGCAGCACTCGAGACGGGAAAAGGGCGTAGCCGGGTTGCCGAACTTATAGAACTGGTGGGGCTTGATCCTCATATCATGGATTGTTATCCACACCAGTTGAGTGGAGGGATGCGCCAGAGAGTGGTGATCGCCATGGCACTTGCCTGTCGGCCTGCGGTAGTTGTGGCTGATGAGCCCACCACAGCTCTTGATGTCATCATGCAAGACCGTATTTTGCGGCAATTAAGAAAAGTAAGGGATGAGCTGGATATGAGCATGGTATATATTACACACGACATCGCGGTTATTGCCGAGGTCAGTGACTGGCTCGCGGTGATGTACGCCGGGAAGCTCGTGGAACAGGGGCCGACAGTCGGAATATTTGACCACCCCCGTCATCCCTATACCCGCGGACTTATGCTTTCCTTTCCATCAGTGTACGGTCCAAGGAAGCCCTTGCAAGTTATCCCGGGTGAACCTCCCAGCCTCATCTTCCCTCCCCCGGGCTGCCGCTTTCACCCACGGTGCGCACATGCGACATCCAGATGCCGGAAGGAGGAACCGCCTTTTGTGGAATTGGCCGAAAACCACCATGTGGCATGCTATCATCCCGGGTGAGGGCAACGGTGGAAGAGGAAAGCAAAACTCCACCGATCCTGAGTATCTCCACTCATCGAATGCCCTCGTGGTGAAAAAATTAACCAAGCACTTCCCGGTACAGGGTGGTTTTTTCAGCCGTCCGAGGCATTTTGTTCACGCCGTTGATGGGATAGATTTCACGCTTGTTCCCGGGAAAACTCTTGCCTTGGTGGGAGAATCGGGTTGCGGGAAGACGACAACCGGTAAATTATTGGTGAAGCTCAGTCAGCCTACCGGGGGTTCAATCGTGTTGCAAGAAGATTCACATTCGCTGGATATAGCAGGATTGTCCAAACGTGCAGCCCGTCAATTTCGCCAAAAAGTACAAATGATTTTCCAGGATCCCTATGAATCCTTGAATCCCCGCATGACCGTCTTTGATATTGTGAGCGAACCTCTTTTTGTTCATCATGATACTCTTCCAACCGAACGGGAAGAACGAGTACTTGTAATCATGAGCAGGGTTGGTCTTACGCCTCCAGAAGGATTTCTGTTTCGTTTTCCTCATGAATTGTCGGGGGGCCAGCGTCAGCGCGTAGCACTGGCACGAGCCCTGGTATTGAACCCCCGATACCTGGTTGCGGACGAACCCACGTCCATGCTGGATGTATCAATCCGTGCCGGCATAATGGAATTAATGCTCGAGTTACAAAAGGAATTCACAACCAGTGTTTTGTTTATTACTCATGATCTGGCGGTTGCCCGCTACATGGCGGATCGGATTGCGGTAATGTACCTTGGAAAGATCGTGGAGGAGGGAGATACGGAAAACGTCATAACCAGCCCTCTTCATCCCTATACCAGGGCCCTGCTGGAAGCGGTACCGATACCTGATCCGCGGAAGAAAAGGGGTGAAGTTCCGATCAAGAGAGGCATACTGCAGTCGGTTGACCCTGTGCCACGTTGCCGCTTTTTTGACCGGTGCCCGAAGGCGAAACCGGTGTGCGGGAAGAGGGACCATCCTCAGCTCGAGGAAAAACAGAAAGGGAGAAAAGTCGCCTGTCACCTATTGGAAAGAGAGGAGGAATTGTCATGATGCGAATGGGTATTGCGTTCATGATAATTATATTCTTTGCCGTTATGTTATTGGCGGAGGCCGGCGCTGTGGAATTTGAGTACCGAGAGGAAGTGTTGGACAATGGATTTCGAATCCTGGTGGAAGAAGTACCCGGTCCGGGCATTGTATCAATGGGTGTGTGGGTAGCGGTTGGTTCGGCACACGAGGAGGAAGAAGAAGCGGGAATCGCACATTTTCTGGAGCATATGCTCCTCAAGGGAACCGAGACCCGCCCCCCGGGGCGCATCCAGGAAGAAATTGCATCACTGGGGGGGCGTATGAACGGAGCCACCTCTTTTGAATATACCTATTATTTTTTAACCCTGCCCGGGCATTTTTGGAAAGAGGGTTTGGATGTACTTGCGGATATAATGCTCAACCCTTCTTTTGATCCTCAGGAATTCACACGGGAACGTGAAGTGGTGTTACGGGAGATTGACGAGCGGGAAGACTCTCCTGGCAGCCGGGTGGCACGCCTTTTTTATGAAAGCCTTTTTGATCATCATCCTTACGGAAGACCCATCATAGGCTACCGTGAGGTGGTGAAGGAGCTTGGCCGGGAAGATCTCATACGCTTTTACGAGGAACACTATCATCCGGAAAATATGTTGCTCATAATAACCGGTGATATTGATGCTGAATCGGTCATTGCACAAGCGAAAAAATGGTTCGAAAATGTACCGGTGGGACAGCCTCCCCGGGTTTACAGACCTTCAGAGCCACCGTTGAAAGGAGTGCGACTGGCTGAAGAAGAAGCGGATATTCGCAGTGTGTACTGGATGATGGGGTTTCACGCACCTTCACAGGAAGAAACTCAGGAAGCGTACGCGCTTTCGATGGCTGTATCTATTCTCGGTGGGGGGCGAAGCTCCCGCCTGTACCGTTCGGTACGGGAAGAACAGGGTTTGGTAAGCTCTATCAGTTCGTCATATCTCCCTCTCCCCGATGCCGGCGCTGCCATGGTGAGGGTAATTGTCTCTCCGGAAAACCAAGAGATGGCGAAATCGGCTGTTCGGGAAGAGATCGGAAGATTCCTGGAAGAAGGGCCTACCGAGGAAGAAATGGAGAGGGCACGCACCATGATAGCAAGCTCTCTTCTTTTTTCCATGGAAGGAGCATCAGGGAGAAGAAACCAGTACGGGTATTTTGGGGTTTCGAACAATCTCCAATACTTGCGCGGATACCTGGAAGGTGTGCACCGGGTGACTGTTTGCGAGGTATTAGAAGTGAGCCGAAAGTACCTTTCCACCGATGATTACTTGCTGGCTGTACTCCGTCCCTTGAAGGAGGTGGAATGATGAGAGTATTTCTGGTAGTGATTGTGTTATGTGCTGCACTTGTCATTCCGGTGCATACAGCAGCGAAACCTGCCGCTTGGGTGATGGATAACGGTATTACTCTTATCTTGGAAGAGAACCACCTTGTGGATATCATCGCTCTTGAGCTGTTTCAACGAGGGGGAATGCTTTACGAGGAAGAGGAAAATGCCGGTATCAGCAGGTTGCTTGCCAGGAGTCTGGACAAGGGGACCATGAAACGGGATGCTGCTGAAATAGCCGTTGCTTTCGATGACTTGGGGGCAGCCTTCGGGGTGCAGATATTACCTGACTTTACCGGTCTTTCCCTGCGTGCCCCGGGCGAAACTTTTCTCTCGGCCCTGGAGATACTATCTGAAATACTCACAGAACCGGTTTTCCCCGCAGACGAAGTCAAGCGGGAACAGGTTCTGTTCATCGAAGATATACGGCGTAGCCGGGATGAGCCTTTTGTCGCCTTGTATGATACCTTCCGGGAAGTGTTTTACCGCGATCATTCTTATAGATTGGCTGAGAGCGGTAGGGAAGAGGCTGTATCATCCATTACAAGAGAAAAACTGGTAGAATTTTTTCATCGTCACTGGGTGGGTGAAAATATCGTTGTCTCGCTGGTGGGGAATTTCGAAATCGAATCCATGCGAGGGAAAATAGAGCAGTTGTTTGCAGGAATCAGAGACGCCCCGGTACCCGATTATCATTCTTTGCCTGAGAAAGCGCCCGATGAACCGGAGCAGGTAAGCGAAGAGGCCGCCATCTATTCAACCTGGCTCATGGTGGGATATCCGGCTCCGCCTGCTGCGCATCCTGATTACGCGGCAATGCGGGTAATCAACGCGTTGTTGGGTCATGGGGGGAGTTCGCGCTTATTCCTGGAAGTCCGTGGACGGCGCGGGCTTGCGTATTCTGCATTTTCCTTCTATCCCACCCGTATGCACCCCAGTCATCTGGTTGGCTATGCGATCGTTGATCCGGGCAATGAGGAAGAAGCAATTGAAGCTATGCAGGAGGTAATAGAAGCACTCAAGCAAGAAGTGGTAGGGGAAGAAGAGATCGCCCGTGCCCGCAATATAGTGATCGGAGAACATCTTTTGGCCCAGGAGACCCGGTCAGGGCGTGCCTGGAGGTTGGGGTGGATGGAAACGATGCGGCGGGGATTTGACTACGTCGATACGCTTGTCAATGAAGTAGAAGATGTTGATGCGGGAGACATTCAGCGGGTTGCCCGTGAATATTTCAATGTTCCAACGGTCGTGGTTCGGGGACCGGGGGGAGGGTAATACATTCATCTCCGGCATTCCCAGGTTTCCCCGGGATGGAGCATTTTTTCCCTGTTCGTAACACGGAGGGGCACCTGCTGAGCGTTGCCGGGTGCTGATGTTGCACGCACCATGCTTTTTTCAACATGTATCAACAGATGACACCCTTGCCAGCACAAGGGAAAGGTTATGCTTGTCCAGCGCTTAGGCAGAGATGGTGAAAAGGCCAGCCCTTGGCGGTTTATTTCGCAGCCGGCAAATCCACGCACTGCTATTTGCCAGGCGGCCCCGCAAGCGGCGGTGTGAATGCCGCCGATAAAGGTCCCTCCTACCACCGGGTTCTGAGAGGAGCAAAGGTCAACGGTAGTACAGCGTGTAAAATAGCTGTATGCTTCATCCGTGCGGCCGATCCAGGAGGCTACAAGGGCGTGGGCAAAGTAGCTCAATGAGGAATGGTGAGATGAACGCGGTTCATAATAGAGGTAGTTGGACTCCCAGATATACGGGTCAAAAAGTGTTTTATCCATGGAAAAAAGCTGCAGGACGTCCGCTTGCTTGGTTACCTGTGTTTCCACCGCGATTCCCGCGGGCCATCCCCAGTATTCATCAGGATGAAGGAGCCGTTTGGAAAGATTTATAGGATCAATATCCTCGAGATCGAAATATCCCCGGAACTGTTCGATCAGACCGCTTGCGGGGTGTGGGGTAGGAAGGAAGACGTGTGCGGCGTCTTCCTTCCATTGCACCGCTTCATCGGGAGTGAAGTTATGAGAGGACATCAGGTCAGCCAGTTTCCGCGGGGCGTTTACTTCCATCCATTTCCAAATCAGGGCAGCCTTTTCCAGAGCGAACCGTACCATGTAGTTGGTAAAAGCGTTATCGTCGACATTTTCGTGCCACTCATCCGGGCCGAGCACACGCACGCCATGGAGGGTTCCGGTGTTTGTACGCAAGTAGAGGAAAGAAGTAAGAAACCGGGCGACCTCGAACAAGATTTCAGCTCCATGCTGACTCAGGTATTCATTGTCACCGCTGGTTTCCCAGTACTTCCAGATTGCCCACGAAATATCCGGTGAAATGTGTATTTGCCAGTCATTGAAATGATTCCTGAGAGAACGCCCTGTCAGGGGATCGGTGAAAAAATACGATGGACAGAGTTCTTCACCGCTTTCACCGCTCATCCATGGATAAAAAGCTCCCCGGTAACCCAAGCGTTTCGCTTTCTCTCGGGCGCCGGGCAAGGTGCGATGACGAAAAACGAGTAGGTTGCGGGCTACTTCAGGCATGGTATGGCAAAAAACTGGAAGGTTGAACACCTCCTGATCCCAAAAAGCGGCTCCCTGGTAAGCCTGGCAGGATAACCCTCTTGCACCCAGTGGGAGCCGGTCGGTATGGAATGGAGCAGCGATCAGGTTATGGTAGAGACAATACCGTAGGGCAGCTTGAGCCCGCAGGTCTCCCTCTATTGCAATATCCATGCGTTTCCATTTCTCTGCCCAGGAAGAACGCTGCTGCTCGAGCGATTGTTCAAAGCTTTTCTGCATGGCTGCGTGCACAAGGGAACAAGCTTCCTGGTATGGATGCGGGGAATCGAAGGTGGACATAACAGCTGCGGTCTTTTCGATGATTATTTCACCACCGGGTGCAAGAACGCAGGAAAAACGGCGTAACAGTTTTCCATCTTCACGTATGATGCGTTTTTGAAGGGGAGAAGTGCCCACGATATTACATCCCTCAGCTACCGAGAGGCTCAGTTTCCCTTCCGGAGTGGAAGCAGAAGCGGTAAGCATACCATGGTCTCTTTCAGTAAGGTTCCATTCGGTGAAGTGCTTTCCATGGAGGCTCCAAACGACAGAGTCAATGCCTGTATCCAGCGTGAGTGGACCACCTTTCTTCAAACGCACTTTCAATCTCGTGTGAAGAAGAGGGAGACAGTGAATACTGGCAAAGCGTTCTTCCTCGAGTTCAAGCACATCACCTTCTTCTGTGCGGAAAATCATAGAGCGGACAAGGAGGCCGCAGGAAAGGTCAAGGCGATACAGGTATTTTTGAAGAGGGCGGTTCAATGGAGACACTATTCCACCATTCTGCAGTAAGCGGGTAAAAAGGGGGTTGGGAGCTGTAACCAGTTCCGGCCAGCCTTGCCGGGCGGTATGGTACGTTCCGGCTACGGTGAGGGCGACAAAACGATCAGCCTCCCAATCGGAAAATGTTCCGCGGTATCCAAGGTGGCCGTTTCCTACCAGAAAAATTGTGCCTTGATCAGCGAAACGGTGAGCTTTGAAAGAGCGTTCTTCGATCTCCCAACCACTCCTCGTATAGATACCCGGGCAAATTTCCATTGTGTCCTCCCCTTATCTCTAACGCTCCCTCACTCATCTTCCCTGACGTTCATGTTCTGATGCCCCTGGTGTACCTGGGGAGTGGATTATCTGTAAAATTTCCTTCTCATTATAATATGTTGCCCAGAGAAATTGAAAGATCACAGAAGGTGCTCCAACAACCACGTTGCCAGGAGGAAATAAATGGCAAGTCCTGAAATGCGCGGCAAATCATCTCCTTACTGGAATGTCAACACTGAATCTGCTATAAATGGTAATGAGCTTCGGGGAGGAGGGGGACGACCTCACCACCACGACAAGGAAAGCAGGAGTAGCCATGGCAGAACGAACCAATTCCTCCACCCAATTGGCGGTTAATCCTTACAGGGGAATTGACTGGGACCGCATACGGCATTACCGGGCGAACTTCCACGCACACACTACGAGAAGCGATGGCCGTATGGACCCCGCTGATGTTATTGATGCTTACCATGAAGCAGGGTATTCAATTCTGGCCATAACCGAACACGATCATTATATCGAAGGTATTACCTGGCCGTGGAATATGTGGGACAGGGATCCGGCACAACTGGGAATGTTAGCCGTACAGGGGAATGAGATTTTCCAGTTCAACGATGTCGGAAGCCTGTTGAACGGCTATGATCACAGCCCTCCGGGATTGAGCAAAGAAGAATTGGAAGAAGGTTTGAGCGAAATTGCATCCAATCACGGACTCGCCATGTTTTACCACCCTGGCCGCAGTGGTGAAAAACCCGGTTGGTATGTGGATTTTTTTAAGCGCTACGGCATATTGCTTGGTCTCGAAGTATTCAACCAGGGTGACCGTTTTCCCACGGACCGGTTGACCTGGGACAGAGTGCTTGGACGTACCATGCCGGCAAGACCGGTATGGGGATTCAGTAATGACGACTCTCACCGCGCAGAACATCTCTTCGGTAATTACCAGGTCATGCTCATGGAGGAGCTTTCCGAAAAGTCACTTCGCCGTACCCTGCGGGGGGGTACCTTCTTTTTCTGCAGGGAACCTGGACGCTCGGGAAAAGCTTTGGCTCCGCGGGTGGAACGGATCCTGGTGGATGAGGAGCGTTATACCATCACTCTCGAAGGATCAGCATGGAACGAGGTGGAATGGATAACCGATACAAGCGACATAGTAGGGAGTGGAGCAGTCTTTTGTTACCGGGACACAGAGTGTGCTTATGTCAGGGCACGCCTGATAGGCCCTTGTGGGGAAACAGGCTCTCAACCTTTCGGTTTTATTCGCCCTTACGAGTAATATTTACGTTTTTTGCTCCGGCGCACAGTAGAGGACACGAGGGCAGCCATAAGAAACAAACACCCCCATGGGAACAGGTCTCCTGACCACCCGTAGGCTGTTGCGGTTCCTTTTATAGGCAGGTGAGCATGCATAACCCTTGTTGGGCTGTAAAATGAGTTCACTTGAGAGAGGACTCTTCCCTGGTAGTCACTGGCCAGTGTCAATCCATTGCTGGCGGGACGAAGGATTGAAAATCCCTGTTCCACACCCCTGAATACAGCCATGTGTGCGTGGTGGGGGGTAATCTCCAGCCAGTCGTTAGAGGCAACGATCAAGATATCAATCACTTCCTCGCCCGGACGGCGAAAGAGCTGGGGAAAATCCGCGTCAAAACAAATCACGGCTCCGATCCGACCAATTGGAGTGGTGGAGACAGGGATATTTCCGTCCCCAGGTTCCGTTATGGCTCCCTCGAAGCCAGGCACGGGCCGGGCTTTGAGGAATTCCCATTCAATTTCTCCGTTCGGGTTGAACAGGACAACGGCATTTTCCACCGGCCGTTCTTTTTCCGAATCAATCACAAGCATTGAAACAGCAAGGTAAATCCCTTCTTCCTGGGATACCTCTGAGGCGTCTGTCAGTAAATTTTCGCGCTCGTCAGCAAGTATTATGGTGGACCCCTCGGACCAAGCTATCAATTGAGCTCCAGTATGAGCGGCGCTTCGAGACAACTCAAGCATTTCCTGCCGCTGGTGTAAAGCCATTTCCCTCAATGGCTCCCATCTTGGATCATCAATGAGCCGTGGTGGAGAGGAAAGAAGAGTCAATACCTCCCCAAGGAGCTCAAAGTGAGAAGCAGGTGCAGTAACAGAGGCAACGTGGACTGTAGGAGAAGCGGGTGGGTAGAGGGAAAGCCGCGCTCCTCCCCAGAAAAGGAGGACAGTAAGAGTGATCAGGTAAGCGAGAGCAGGCCGTTTGATTTTTTTCCAACGGGGTTTCTTCTGCCACGCCCAATTGACGGTGGAGGCGAACCAGCTTAAAAAAAATGAAATACCCCACATTCCGGTGAGAGAAAGAACCTGTAGGAAAGGGAGATTTCCCCACTGTGAATAGGCGGTTGCACCCCAGCTGCCGGTCGGACCCAGGGAAACCAGGTAGTCCATAGTGGTAAAAGCTGCAGGAAAAATAAGGACGCTGATGGGTCCCTTTATTCGCTGACAGAGGAGGCGGTCAGCCAGGAAGGGCAGCGTATTGGAAAAGGCGGCAAAAGCGATAAATGAAACATAAGCAGCGGGTGGAAAAGGAATCATCCCCTCCCAGGAAGGATATAAGGCAACTGCAATCACACCCCAGCCAAGGAAAAAGGCGCGCAGGGGAGGTTGTGTACGAAAAAAACGAAGCATGAAAGGAAGTCCCAGCCACAGGGCAATTGGAATTATCCAACGGCCGGAACTGAAAAGAGAAAAACCGAAAGCAAGGACCAACCAGAGGTAGGACCATCGGTCTTCAGGGGGTTTTTTTTCCATGTTACACAACCTCCCTTAATGGGTTTTTCAATCATATTATCAAATAAATAGTATACAGGCTGGAGGGTACAAGAGAAAAAATGGCGTCATGGGATAGTGGAATTGGAGGTGAGAAAAGATGCTTGCCGAAGCATTTGACTCTTTTATACTGGATTCGGACGGGGTAGTGTACATTGGGGAATCATTGCTTCCGGGGGTTGCCGAAACATTGGAAGGCTTGTACACTCTTGGTAAAGAAGTAGTTTTTATTACAAATGATCCCTATCCTTCAACCGGAGAGTTGGTGCAGCGTTTTCGAAAAAAGGGTCTCATGGTGGGAGAAAGAGATGTTGTTGCAATAACGCGTGTCATGAGTCGCATACTTGTCTCACGTGGGGTTCAGAGTGTGTATGTTTTGGGGAGTTCCGGTTTGCGGGAGGAAATAGAAAGAGCAGGACTGCGCGTAACAGTCGATAAGCCCCAAGCTGTTGCGGTAGGATATCATCCCGATCTTACTTTGGGTGAGTATACTCAAGCAGCACGAATGATTGCTGAAGGGGCTCTTTTTCTGGGAGCGAATCGGGATTGTGCCTATCCCACCTCCACCGGGCTGGCTCCTGCCGCGGGAGCCTTTATAAGGACGTTGGAGGTGGCTACGGGAAAGCGTGCCATATGTGCCGGGAAGCCCTCTCCTTTTATTTTTCATGAGGCATTGTCCCGTTTTACCAAGCATGCAAGGGTTGCTGTTGTGGGAGATATGCCTGATATTGACATGGTGGGTGCCCACCAAGTAGGCTTGAGTGGGATACTTATTTCTTCTACACAACCTCAATTTCCTTCATCAAGAGATTACCGTATACCCCAGGCAACTATACGAACGCTCGGGGAGCTCTTTGCGGAAAATATTTCCTACGATCCATGGGTGAGGCCGTCGCATCCCTGGCCTGAGACAGTGGCTCCCGCTGTGGGTGCGTTGATTATGGACACACACGGGAAAGTCTGTCTTGTGAAACGCACTGATTCCGGTATCTGGGCGCTCCCTACGGGATGGGTGGAACGTGGTGAATCGACGGAAGAAGCCGTAGTTCGTGAAGTACGGGAGGAAACGGGATACGAGGTAGCAGTGAAAGATCTCATAGGAGTATATTCTCTTCCAGAGGAAATGACTGTGGAATATCCAGATGGACGCTGTGTACAATGTGTCACCGTTTGCTATTTTTGTGAACACATTGGGGGCCGGGGTATCCCTGATGGCCGGGAAGTGAGTGAATGTATTTTTTTTCCACCGGATACACTTCCGGAACCCATGGTGAATACTCACCGGCACTGGATTGAAACAGTTCGTGGTAAGTTCTCTGATCCTCCGAGATAAAAAGTATACCCATGGTGTGTTTCCCTGAGCCCTTTTCAAGAGTACAGCTTTTTTTTACAATAGTCAGGTATGGGTTCGCTGAGGGAGCATTCGATACCCTCGGCCAAGAAAGGGGCTGCGTGTTATTATGCCTGCTCAAGTAACATATAAGGGCGCGTTCACGGATTACCTCCGTTGTCCTCCTCCACACCTTCCCGAGTTTGCATTTATAGGACGTTCAAACGTGGGAAAGTCATCACTGGTCAACTTACTCATGGGGAGAAAAAAGCTTGCCCGAATCTCAACAGAACCCGGTAAGACCAGACTGATACACCATTACTTGGTTGAAGATAAATGGTACCTGGTAGATTTGCCGGGGTATGGTTACGCGCGGGTGTCCCGGAAAAGCCGTGAAAAATGGGCACGTTTTGTTGCCGATTATCTTCTGCATCGTTCCAATCTGGTATGCTTGTTTGTATTGCTGGATATACGGCATCCACTGCAAAAAATAGACAGCGAAGTATTCAGGTGGCTCCACAATAATGGAGTACCGTTTGTGCTTGTTTTCACGAAGGCGGATAAATTATCCGGTAACCAGCGTGCCCGCTCATTGGCTTCGCTTCAACGCGAGCTTGCTTGTGAATGGGAGGAATCTCCACCTCTTTTTCTCACTTCTTCTGTGACTGGCGAAGGGAAGGGTGAAATACTCACTTTCATATCCCGTCTCGCCCGTTCCTGGAAAGAAGGAGGGAATGGTGAATAGCGGAGAAGGTTTTCAAAAACTCCTGCATCGGGAAGCGAAAGTATTTCTCTGCACTCTCAAAAGGGCGGGAGTCGAAGGTGAAGTTGTTAAAAATTCATTCAGGGATTATTCAGTAAAAGTTCGCCTTTTTCAGGGAAATAAGATATGGGGAGAATTTCCCATATACTACAGTCCCCGGCGGAGTTCTTTTACACCGTACTTCGGGGAACTATTGGAAAAGGGGGCGATCCCAACTCTCGAAAAGGCATGGAGAGATCGGTATAGTACGGGTTCGGAATGGGTTGCCTATGTTGATGGTTCGTATTGCGCGGGGAAGGTTGGCTTTGGAGCACTTATTCTTTGGAAAAATACGGTACGGAAAAAAATGTATGGGCTTGTCCCTTCCGGCTGGAGTGCCTCTCGCCAGGTTGGGGGTGAATTATACGCTGTCTGCCGGGTGCTTGATTGGTGCGAACACTACGGTGTGAAGAAGATCACCATTTGTTATGATTACAAGGGCATAGAGGAATGGGCTACAGGGCGCTGGCGGACAAATATTCCCCTCACCCGGCGGTATGCTTTGTTTGTACAGCGCAGCACGGTAAAGGTGTGTTGGAAAAAAGTGCGCGGACACTCAGGCGATAAATGGAACGAACTGGCCGATTGTTTGGCCCGCCGCGGCGCGCTTGGAAAAGAGAGAAAGGAAACCCTTACAGATCCTCAAACCCGGTATTCATGATGGGATAACGGAACCAGGTGTGAAAGTCAAAATGCCACCACTCGTCAGCATATACGATAAATCCATTTTCAGCCATAATCTGTTCAAGAAAAGCACGGTACCAGCGTGAGCGCGCGGAGCCTCCGGGATAGTCTGTAAATGATCGGTCAGTGAATTCGTCAAACCCTCCCCCAAAGTCAACCAGTTCTCCACTATCGAGTTCAATGAGTGCTATATCTACCGCGCAACCCCGATTGTGGCGGGATCCATAACGGGGATTCCCTACGAAATTCTTTTGCTCATCCGGGGTAGCTTCCCAGAACATTTTGGTGACAAACCAGGGCCGGTAGGCATCGAACACTACCATGCCATACCCGAGGGAGCGGAAAACCCGGTGTGCCCTGGAAAGCGCTTCTGCGGCCGGCTGCTGCAGGAAAGCACGTGAAGTGGCATACAGTGGGACACCCATGAAATTATCTTCCGTTGCGTATTTCAGATCGAGGATCAATTTCGGCTCTAAAGTGGAGAGATCAACAAGCTCTGCTTCTAAAAAATTTCCTTCCTCCGAGGGCGGAGTGCTCCTGAACGCTTCTTCCCGGATCTCATCAATCGGCCTCACCGGTGTGATACGGAAGGTGTCTCCCCGGTCGGGGCCGTAAAACACACGCTCAAAAACCCTGGGACCCCACAGTGCCTTGTATCCGTATTCTTGTGGATCACGCTGAAAGGAGAGAGTGTCATTCTGAAAACCATTTACAGAGTGGAGAGTAAAAGTGTCAGTTCCGGTTTTGCTCAAGGGGTAGACTCCGTAAGTGGTATTCCGGAAGTTCAAAGTGGCCGGGGGTTTCTCACCGGGGGGGCTGAGGAGAATCTCCAGGATACCCCCTTCTTCACGGAGGATGAAATGAGTGGAATGATTTTCTTCGTACCGCCCAAGCAAGGGAACCCATTGAGGTGGGGGTGGGGAGGGAGGTTCGCCGAGAGCGAAAACCGCCACACTCAGGATTGAAAGAACAAAGAAGAGTAATGAAATAACTGGAATGAAACGTGTATATTTCATTTTTTCATTCTCCTCCTCTGTTCATCCTCATGAAACAGGTTGCAGGGTAAAGTGAAAAAACCTTGCTTCAAAACCTTCTTCACGGGGAGAACAACAATATATTCCGCACAATACTGAAGCAAAAGGACGGTGGTGGAGATGTGTGATGCGAAGTCTTTGCCAGGAAACCTTTTCATCATTGTTGCCATCGGCGAAAAAAACCATGTAATCACTTCTGTGTTTGAGTAATCGGAAATGGAGTAGCTGGCCGTTCAAAGAGAAGTTTTGGGTAGACCAGTCGGAAAAGCCATGGTTGGTTACCACAACTCCCAGTTGGGCCGGCTCTTCACATTCATATTCTATGGAAGTTTTTAACCAACACGCAGGTGAGACACGCACCATGAGGCCGGCTTGGTCATACTGGTGACGGGGTTTCATCACAAGTGAGGTAGAAAGCTCCCAATCTCCGCTTATTTGAGCACAAAGAAGGTGTCCGTTGTCGGCACGGAAGCGGTAATGGGTTTGCTGCCAAAAGTCGGTTTTTCCCCCGGGGTATATCACAAGAGTATGATCTTCGGGGTCAACCTCCCAGCGAGGTGGCGGATTCAACCATTTGAGCCGCTCATCAAGAGACGGTGAGACGAAGGTAACAGCAAGTGGCAGTTCTTCCATGATACTATCCTTTCCGGTATTTTCGCGACAATGCTGTACAATGATATCGTTATGCAGCATAAAGAAACTTCCTGATAAAAATGTACATCTCAGAAGAAGAAAAAGCAAGGTCAGAAGAGATTAAGAAAAAATATCCACCCTCTTCATAAGATATGGTAAGAGGAAAAAGAGCCTGTATTCTTTTGATTCGGTAAAAAAAAGGGAAGCGGATTTGACAAATATACTGCAGGATGATACTATTTTGTTGCTTTTTCAACAAGCAAATTCAATTTTTTGGAGGTTTTCTTTTCATGGCAACAGGCAAGGTTAAGTGGTTTAATGCGGCAAAAGGGTACGGGTTCATTGAGTCGGATGATGGCGGCGATGTGTTTGTTCATTATTCTTCTATAGATGGATCCGGGTTTAAGACTTTGGAGGAAGGGGAAAAGGTTGAATTTGAGGTACAACAGGGTGCCAAGGGGCCCCAAGCGGCCAATGTTAGGAGGGTGATTTAAAGAGAACAATAT
>PWXL01000114.1 GCA_003561145.1 Candidatus Atribacteria bacterium | reverse complement strand
TAGCGGGCAACTATTGCACGGAAATCCTTTGTATTCCCTTGGCTTTTCCGCTTCCGTTATCAACATCAACCAGCACACCGTTCAAAAAGAGGTTTTCCTTGGCGACGATATTCTTAACGGGCATCTGGGTTAAAAATCTATGCAAAATTTGTTTCACCTCAACTCCAATAATAGAATTGTGAGCACCGGTCATCCCGATATCACTGATATATGCCATCCCGCGGGGGAAAAGCTGCTCATCGGCGGTCGGAACATGAGTATGGGTACCCACCAGGCAGGAAACCTTACCATCAAGATACCAGGCCATGGCAATTTTCTCGGAGGTGGCTTCAGCATGAAAATCGACAATCACCACCTTGGTGTTGCCGGGTATACCGGCGATATGCTCTTCGACGCGCCTGAAGGGGCAATCAAGGGAATTCATGAAAACCCTTCCATTGAGACTGATCACCGCCCAGGGAATCCCCCGTGTTTCCAAAAGTAATCCACCCTGTCCCGGTACTCCTTCAGGATAGTTTAACGGCCGAAGCAAGCGTGGCTGATGCGCTATATATTCGAGTATTTCTTTTTTATCCCATATGTGGTTTCCGCTGGTAATAACATCGACCCCCATGTCAAGAATTTCTTCACATACCTGGGGAGTGATCCCCAATCCTGCAGCTGCGTTTTCTCCGTTAACTATCACAGCATCCACAGCATGTGTTTTTCTCAAATACGGGAGTTTTTCCTGTAAAATTCTCCGACCCGGCCGACCTACCACGTCACCCACGATAAGAAAACGCACTCGTCTTCTCCCGCTGTTTATTTTGCATATTCTACAGCCCGAGTTTCTCTGATGACTGTTACCCGTATTTGTCCGGGATATTCAAGTTCTTTTTCAACTCTTTTCACCACATCGTGGGCCAGTTTGGCCGAACGGGCGTCGTCGAGCTTCTCAGGCTTGACAATGATACGCACTTCTCTCCCCGCCTGTATGGCGTAAGACTTATCCACGCCTTCAAAATCACTGGCAATGTTCTCCAACTGCTCCAATCGTTTGATGTAAGATTCAAGGCTTTCCCGCCGGGCACCCGGGCGGGATGCGGATATGGCATCTGCGGATTGAACGAGGGCTGCCTCTATTGTCTCCGGCTCGACATCAGAGTGATGGGCTTCCACAGCGTGTATGACTTCCTCTTTTTCACCGTACCGTGCTACCAATTCTTTCCCTATAATGGCATGAGGGCCTTCCACTTCGTGATCTACGGCTTTGCCAATGTCATGGAGGAGTCCGGCTCTTCTCACAATCGTGGGGTTTAATCCCAACTCACTGGCCATTAAGCCTGCAAAAAAGGCTACCTCCTTGGAATGCTGTAAAACATTCTGTCCGTAACTGGTACGGTAAAACAACTTACCCAACAGTTTAATCAAATCAGGATTGATGTTTTTTACACCGGTATCAAAAAGAGCTTGCTCACCTTCCTGAATGATTCTGTCTTCTACTTGTAGCTTTGCTTTTTCAATAAGTTCTTCAATACGAGCCGGATGAATTCGCCCGTCACCAATCAATTTTTCCAGGGATATTCGAGCAATCTCGCGCCTGATGGGATCAAAAGACGAAATTATGACAGCCTCGGGTGTATCATCGATAATGAGATCTACACCTGTCATCATCTCAAAAGACCTGATATTTCGCCCTTCCCTTCCGATGATCCTTCCTTTCATATCATCACTGGGAAGCGAAACAACAGCTACCGTATTATCCGCTGTAAATTCCGCCGCGTATCTCTGTATGGAATTCACCACGAGTTCCCGCGCAATACGCTCTGCATCTTTCCTGGCACGTTCCTCTGCTTCTTTGATTCGTATGCCAATTTCGTATTCCAGGTTTTTTTCCACTGTTCTTAAAAGTTCTTCTTTGGCCTGTTCCACAGTAAGACCTGCAACACGGGTAAGCTCTCTTGCTTGTGTTTCTTTGAGCTTTTCGGCTTCTGTCAGTGTTCGATCGATTTCCTGCCTCAGGTTGTCAAGGGTGCTTTCTTTTTTCTCCAACTGGTCCATACGCCTTTCTATCATATCTTCCCGGCGTAAAAAACGGTCTTCAAGAATTTGAAGTTCCTTCCGCTTGTCACGTACTTCATCTTCCAGGGTCTTCCTCTCATGCAGAATTTCTTCTTTGGCACTAATAAGAGATTCCTTTTTGAGAGATTCAGCTTGCCTGGTGGCTTCACGAATTATTTCTTCCACCTTGTGTTGGGTGGCCATCTGATTTTTTTTAAGCTGCAGCGTTCGAAAGAACATTCCTGCAGCGATTCCAGCGCAAACACCTAACAGCAAATAGACCAATGCCATGTTTTCGTTTCACCCCTTATTCAATTTTCAAAGTACCGCGTACAGTCCACTCATTCTATACGGCTGTCCCGCTATCGTCAAGAACGAAGGTTGTAGCGCTTTTCAAGCATTTCCCTCCAGGCATTTTCTATCGCGGAATCGGTAAACCCGCGTGAAAAAAGCCTCCGAACGAAGCGGTTACGATCGGGCTTTTCTTCTCCCTGAGCCCAGCTCTCCAGCAATCGAAGAGCATCGCTTCTCTCATCTGTAGTTGAATAATACTCGCGCAAGGTATCAAGTATGCGTGATGGAATTCCACGTTGGGCAAGTTCAGCCTGTAACCCATAATATCCACGCGGTCGAAAGGTACGGCGGTCCTCTACGAAGCGCCGTATATACTCTTCGTCATTCAAGTATCCATCTCTGTGAAAATCTTCGAGCGCTGTATGTATATCTGCCTTACTATAACCGTCTTGACACAATTTTTCTTCCAGCTCTTTTCTGGTGTACATCCGGCGGGCAAGCAACTGCGCCGCCCGTTGATGGGCGTTTCTTCTACCAGTCATATCAATTCATGGCTCTTTTCGGCTCTATTTCAAGTTTTTCCAGTGCTGACAACAATAGTTTTTCAGCTACATCAGGATTGTCCTTCAGGTATTGGCGTACGTTGTCACGACCCTGCCCCAGGCGGTATTCATCAAAAGAAAACCAGCTCCCGGATTTTTTCAGCAGTCGGGTCTCCTCACCCAAGGCAAGGATCTCACCTTCAGAGGAAACTCCTTCTCCGTAAATAAGCTCTATTTCCACTTCCTTAAAGGGAGATGCCACCTTATTTTTGACCACTTTGAGCCGTGTTTTGGATCCAATGATCTGGTCACGGGAATCCCGGATAAATTCTCTTTTACGCACGTCTATCCGTACACTGGAATAAAATTTCAGAGCCCTTCCACCGGGAGTTGTTTCCGAGGAGCCGAACATAACACCGATCTTTTCCCGTAGTTGGTTGACAAAAATAGCCACTGTGTGCGTTTTACTGATGTAACCGGTAAGCTTTCGTAATGCTTGAGACATCAAGCGTGCCTGTAGCCCCACTGTTTGATCACCGATGCTTCCCTCGAGTTCGGTACGGGGAACAAGGGCGGCGACCGAATCGAGGACGACGATATCAACCCCGCCACTGCGCACCAGGGTATCGACGATGTCTAAAGCCTCTTCAGCCGTACCCGGCTGGGAGATCAGGAGTTTATCCATCTGTACACCAATTTTACTCGCATACGCCGGGTCCAGTGCGTGTTCAGCGTCTACAAATGCCGCTACCCCACCGTTCTTTTGAGACTGGGCTATAGCGTGCAGAGCAATGGTTGTTTTTCCTGACCCTTCCGGTCCATACACTTCTACAACTCTCCCCCGGGGTAAGCCTCCTACGCCCAGGGCAATATTGAGCAGAATCGAACCGGTTTTCACGACCTCTACATCAGCAAGCGTATTGTGCTGATCCAAAAACATGATTGACCCTTTACCATATTTCTTTTCTATCATGCCGATTGCTTGTTTCACCATTTCTTCCCGTTCATTCACGCAAACTCACTCCTTCTCTCTATTCCATTGTTCATGTTCGTTCTCCACATACTGGTGTAAGGAGTTATCTGAGTGTATCGCTCACTCCAAGCTGTATTCGCACAAAGGGTGATACATCGCCCCTGAAGGTGTGAGCGTGCTCTGGTAGAAAACCAGCCTGTGCACTATGGTCTCACAAGAGTTGTCCATATGCAAAATATTCGGTGGCACAGCACGTGGATTACGAAAACGCGCTATGGTTATATGGGGTACAAAAGGTCTCTTCTCTTTCATGAAACCCAGCCGTTCACAAGCATTTTCCAGGGTATTGGCCAAAGAACACAGTGTACGGGCAGATAAGGAATCTGTGCCTACCCATAATACCCGTGCTTTGGAGGGAGAGGGAAACACGCCCATGTTTTCGAGTACCACGGTGATGGGAGAAAAGCTCCCACTCAGTGTGCTGAAGAGGCCTCTCATTTCCACTAATCGTTCCAAAGGAAAAGAAGGGAAAAATTTCAAGGTAAAATGCATCTGTTCCGGCCGAATCCAACGGGCACCCTCTAGTGCATGTATGCGTGATTCTATGAGGTTTTTTAGATATTGTTTGGCTTCAGCCGGTATGTCTAAAGCGACAAAGCTCCTGATTTCCCGTCGTTTATTCTTCCGGTCCTCCACGAGATCTCTCTCCCCCCCTCATTCGTATGGTTTTATCTTTTTCCCAACCAAGAAGAATGTGTGGACTTCCACGCAGGGTAAAGAACAATACGCTTAATGCCGAATGAACACTCATTTTTCTGACTGTTTCCCGGTCACCGGGGAATTGAAATTCTCTCACCGAAACTTCTTCCGGACCGGCAAGCGAGAGATATACCAGACCCACGGGTTTCAGAGCCGAACCCCCTGTTGGACCTGCTATCCCTGTTATTGCCAAGCCGTAGTCAGTCCGTGCCTTGGACCGAACATTTCGTGCCATCTCTTCTGCGACTTCCTCGCTCACTGCGCCCTTTTCCTCAAGAAGGAGGGGCGATATCGAGAGATCTTCGACCTTGGAGCGGTTGCTGTAGGTAATATACCCTCGTTCAAAAAAAGCTGAACTTCCCGGAACTTCAGTGAGGATCTCTCCCAGGAAACCACCGGTACACGATTCACAGACGGCTATCTTTTGACCGGCTGACACCAAGAGATTTCCCACGGCCTCGGCCAAGGTATTGCCGAAACCGGAAAACAGGTAACTCCGAAGATGTTCTGCGATGACATTCATTCTCTGCAGGGCTTCTTTCCTGGCAGTATCGCCTTGTATGTCTCCGTAAAGATACAACCATACTTCCCCATAGCGGGGCAAATATGCCGCCTTGAGGGAATCGGGCATCCCTGAGAGATACGGTGCAATCATCTCGGCAAACCGCGATTCACCCAAACCGCAAAATTTTAAAACCTGTGTACGGAAAAAAGTGCCCCTTTTCTTTCCAGGTAAGAGTTTTCTGACTGTTTCCCAAAAATACTCAACCTCAATTGGAACACCGGGGAGAACGATAATCTTTTTGCCATTTTTTTCTACCATAAATCCGGGTGCCGTTCCTTTCCCATTGGCCAGTACCTGTGCACCCAGGGGCATCATGGCTTGACGTCTGTTATTCCGCGGTGGATCTGTATACCGGATACTTCGATAGAAACCGACGATTCGTTCCCAGCTTTCCTGGTCGAAAAAGAGTTCCACCCCGGCTACCTGGGCAACAGCTTCCCGGGTTATATCATCATCGGTGGGCCCAAGTCCCCCTGTAATGATAATAGATGATATTTCTGAATCCCCTAAGAGAAATTCCAAAGAATGCCGGATGGTTGCAGCTTCGTCCGGTACACAGATGATGTTTTTGGTGATACACCCTTCCTCTGCCAGGCGGGAGGAAAGGTATGCGGCATTCCGTTCCATCACAAGACCTGTAACTATTTCTGTTCCCACGCAGAGGATACCCGCTTTCACAGCAGCACCCCTTCGAGCTCGAATATGTTTGCCCTGGTAACTTTTGCCATTCTGAGAGAACCGGTTTGGCCATTCCCCGGCACCCCGCGCAGAGAGATGTGACAATCAACGCCCGGGGCATCAGCATAGGAACGACCTGCATATTTTCCCCTCCCTCTGCGTGCTCCAGAGGAAACTTTTTCTTCTACGATCACTGGAATCTTTTTACCCAGCAGTGACAGGTGGAAAGAGTGCATAATTTTTTTTTGGAGTGCCATAATTTCCCCGGCTCTTTGTAGTGCTATTTCCCCGGGTACTTTTGGGTGCAGGCTGCTGGAAGCACAATCGCTTCCCTCTGAGTAAGGAAACACTCCAAGGCGCTCGAAAGTGACTGCACGCATGAGTTCAAGCACCTTTTGATGCTCTTCTTCCCCCTCCCCGGGGAAACCGGTTACCAATGTTGTTCTGAAAACCATTTCGGGAAGCAAAGACCTCAGGTATTGGATAGTATCCAGTACCGGTTCTATGTTGGGGGGGCGGTTCATGGCCTGCAAGATTTTCGGGTCGGCGTGTTGGAGAGGAATATCCACGTACCGGCATACCTGGGGAATTCCTGCTATTGCCTCAATAAGTTCATTATTAAGGCTTTCAGGAGAAACATAGAGAAGCCGTATCCAGCTTTCAGCGGGAAGCACTTTTCCCAAACGCCGCAAGAGAAGAGGAAGCGCCCGGCGATGATACAGATCCACTCCATAAGATCCTACATCTTGTGCTACGAGAATAAATTCTTTTACTCCCATGCCCGCCAGATTACGCGCCTCCTTTTCAATGGATGCAAGGCTGCGGCTGCGTAGAGGACCTCGCAGTCGTGGAATGATGCAAAAAGTACACCGGTGGTTACAGCCTTCAGCTATTTTGAGATAGGCAAAATGCGAGGGAGTGGAGAGGAGACGGGCTGTTGCTTCATTATACAGGTAGGGTTTCTTTTCTGTAATGTATCCCTGTGCTTTTTCTTGTAAAAGACGCGGAACGTGTGGGAGTGCATCAGGTGTCACCCAGCAGTCCACGGATGGAAAGCGCACGGTAAGGTCTTCTCCGAAGCGGGACGGAAGACAGCCCATTACCAGCAGGGTCTTATCAGTGGAGTTTTTCTTTAAAGAACACAGCTTCTCAATCCATTCATAGCTTTCCCGGCAGGCATCTTCCATGAAAGCACACGTATTGAGCACAACACAATCTGCCTCTTCTGGAGAACACAAGCAGTCAAAACCCTCTTCCAAAAGCTTACCGCTTACAACTTCTGAATCCACCAGGTTTTTGTCACACCCCAGTGATATAACCGCCGCCCTTTTCATGGGGTGAAAACACGGCTGAACTCCTGCCCCTCTTCGGCAAGTGTTCCTATGTCTGTTCCATTGAGAAAAACCAGTACCTGGTCTCCGTCTCTGCCGGATAGTTCAAGCGGCAGGTTGCTGCGAAAAGTATATTCTTTGCCCGGAACCAAAATATCGGCAAAAACAGTATTCCCCTCGCTGGCAACCTCAAGCCACGCCAGGTCTTCTGCCGAAAGGAGGAGAGAAATGGCAAATTCCTCCTCTTCTTCCTCTGGCGGTGTAGCGGGAATTACGGCAACAGTATCATCCGGCGTGGGACTGGGTACGGGTGAAACGTGCTCAACAATGGGATATTCCGCCGTGTCCCCTTCTGTGTCCAGATTCAGTATCACAAAAAGTACGGAAAAGAAAGCAGTCAATACGACCAGTAAAATAAGTATTTTCCGAAAAAGACGATTTATTTTCTTCGCTCGTCTTTTTTCCTCCCTCTTTTTCACGATCCTTCTTTCTTGTGATGGGGAGGGTTCCTGTGATAAGGATCTTTTCCACTGCTCGACGAGCTTTGTATCATCAAGACCCAGTAAACGGGCATATATTTTAATATAACCAAGAGCATACGAATGACCGGGTAAAGCGTCCCAGTTATCAGCTTCCAGATATTCCAGGTGTTTTTCTATAATGAAGATTTGGGACTCCACTTCCTGGAGAGAAAGTCCTTTTTCTTCCCTGGCTTTTTTCAATGTCGCTCCTACAGAAAGACGTCCTTCTTCGTTCATGAGAATCCTTCCCCTTTATTGTTCATCATAACTTTTCTTGGCTTACTTCCCTCATACGGCCCTACCACTCCATCTCTTTCCATTTTTTCAATCAGGCGGGCTGCCCGGTTGAACCCGATCCGCAGCCTTCTCTGTAAAAGGGAGGTAGAAGCCTTTCCGTTTTCCAAAACAATAGAAACAGCATCCTGATAAAGCTCTTCCTCCTCATCGTAAGCATCCTCGGGTTCATCTTTGAGTATGAATTCCATTGAATAAAAAATATCACCTTCCTGGCGAGCCCAGTGGTCAATGATTTTTTTTGTTTCAGAGGTGGAAATATAGGCTCCCTGTCCACGCAGGGCTTTATTGACTCCCACCGGAGAGAACAGTAAGTCACCGTTTCCCAACAGTTTCTCGGCTCCTGTCCCATCCAGGATGGTTTTGGAATCAGCTTGAGATGAAACCGCAAAAGCCAATCTGGAGGGAAAATTTGCCTTGATAAGGCCGGTGATCACATCTACGGATGGCCTCTGGGTAGCCAATAGAAGATGTATACCCACCGCCCGGGCCATTTGGGCCAATCGACAAATGTACGCTTCCACATCAGAAGGTGCCGTCATCATAAGGTCGGCCAGTTCGTCAATGACCACCACCACATATGGCAGCTTTTCATTGCTTTCCATTACATTATTATATTCTTCGATATTTCTGGTTCCCAAATCTGAAAGTAATTGGTAACGGGAATCCATTTCACGACACATCCATTTCAAAAACTTGACCACCCAGCGTACATCGGAAATAACCGGTGAGCATAAGTGCGGGAGTTCCCCGTACAGGGAGAGTTCAACTTTCTTGGGGTCGATCAGTGCGATACGAAGCTGATTCGGATCAGCCCTGTAGAGAAGGCTTCCGAGTATTGAATTGATACAGACACTCTTCCCGGAGCCCGTGGCACCTGCAATTAACAAGTGGGGAGCGTTTTTTAAGTCCCATATAAGATGCTTTCCCGTGACATCTTTTCCCAAAGCGATTACAAGCGGAGAGTGACTCTTTGAAAAGGAACGGCTTTCCACCAGTTCACGAAAAACCACCATTTCTTTGTTTTCGTTGGGAATTTCAATACCCACGGCTGACTTGCCGGGAATGGGAGCCTCAATTCGTACCGCAGCGGCAGCAAAAGAAAGTGCGATGTCATTGGAAAGACCAACAACCTTATTGACCTTTACCCCGGGTGCGGGTTGAAATTCATAGCGGGTGATGGTTGGTCCTACCATAACATTGATAACTTTCCCTGCAACATTGAATTCGTTGAGTGTCCTTTCCAGCCGTATTATTCCTCTGTTCACCTCATCTGTGGTTACTCTCTCGGTATTTCTTTGGTAAGGGTTTAAAAGACCGCTTCCCGGAATATGCCAACCCCCTGCTTCCGAACGTTTCTTTTTCCGGGGTAACGGTTTCCGCTCTTCCTGCTGGGGGGAATGAGCTATGATGACCTTGGGAGAGACACTACTCTTCCGGGGGACATCGAGATCTGCAGGATCGAAGTGGTGCTCCAATCTCTCTTCATGAAATTCTTCATCATCCAACCGGTGTATTCTCTCGTTCCCGGCCGGTACCGGATCACCAGGAGTAAAGGCAAGGGGGGTATGAGGGGGGATTTTTGCTTTACTACGCTTGAAAGATGGAACCCGGATTGATACCTCCGGTATCTTTTTCAAAAGAGAGGCGGTTGTGTACACCCATTTTCCCTCACCCACTGCAAAGGTGCTGAGAAAAGACAAAACAAACAGTGTGAGCAACATACCGGTTTCACCGAGATACAGAAGAGCTGTTCGAAACAGGGTGTCTCCTGTGGTACCTCCGAAAGGACCCGATTCCAGAACATAACCACTTTCACTTGCTCTCCATTGGCTCAAGGTGAGGAAAATAAGATACCATCCTGAGAACCCCACTATTCTTCCGATAGAACGAAAACGCGTTGATCTTTGAAAGCGGACTATCTCGAACGCGTAATAAAAAAGCAAAAAAGGGAATGCATAGGCCCCGATTCCAAATGCACGGAAAAAGCTGTCTGCTATGATATCGCCTACTATACCTACGTCAAAGGTAATCAAGGCCAGGAAAGCATACAGTGAAAAAAGAACCAGAAATGAAACAAAAAGGACTTTTCTCTGGTTACCTGTCATAGCATTCCCAGCAAAACAGTTTTTTTACCTCCCCCGGCGGGAGCTTGAACGCGTTCTCACGCGGTCACGGTGTTCCGGTGTCTGTACATGGCCGCTACCTTCCGTTTCCGCAACCGCATCCTTATGGCTGAGGCTGACTTTTCCCATCCCATCAACCCCGATGACCTTGACCAAAAGGTCATCTCCGACTTTTACCACATCCTCAACCCGGCGGATCCTTTCCCGGGAAAATTGTGATATATGGCACAAGCCATCCTTGCCGGGAAAAATTTCTACGAACGCTCCGAAATCTGTAATCCGGACCACCTTACCCAGATACACCTTGCCGATTTCTACTTCCTGGGTGATATTCCGAATCATTTGCATGGCCTTTTCTTTCCCATCACTGGAACGGGAAAAAATAACGATCCTCCCGTCATCCTGGATATCAATGTCGGCTCCGGTTTCTTCGACAATTTTTTTGATTACCTTGCCTCCCGGCCCTATGACCGCACCAATACGTTCCGGGTTTATTTCCAGAATACCGATTTTGGGAGCAAATGTGGAAAGAGTGCCGCGCGGCTTTTCAATAACCGTATCCATTACGTCCAGTATATATAAACGGCCTTCATGAGCCTGTGCGAGGGCATCTCGAAACAATGCAACCTCCAAACCCTGGTTCTTGACGTCAAGCTGAATGGCTGTAATACCCTTCCTGCTTCCCGCTACCTTGAAATCCATCTCTCCGTAATGATCTTCCGAGCCCAGGATATCCATCAGCAATATGTTTCGATTTCCATCCTTGATGAGGCCTATTGACAAGCCCGCACACGAAGAAAGGACAGGGACACCGGCATCCATGAGAGAAAGGCTGCTCCCGCAGACCGTGGCCATGGAAGAAGAACCATTGGACTCCAATATTTCTGAAACCACGCGTACAGTATAGGGAAATTCTTTTTCGGGAGGAAGAAATATTTCCAGTGCCCTTTCAGCAAGTGCCCCATGACCGATCTCTCTCCTTCCCGGACCTCTCATGGGACGGACTTCTCCTACACTGAAGGGAGGAAAATTATAATGAAGCATAAAGCGCTTCGCTTCTTCATCTTGGAGTCCATCTACTCTTTGTTCTTCGCTGGAAGCTCCTAACGTCGTAATCGCCAATGCCTGTGTTTGTCCCCGGGTAAAGAGTGCAGATCCATGGGTGCGGGGGAATATTCCTACTTCACAACTGATATCCCGGATTTCATTCGGGAGTCTTCCATCTTGCCTGCGGCCGGCCTCGGATATCAATTCCCGTACCTTTTCTTTTACCAGGTTTTCCCAGGATGGCGCAAAGGCGGTCATTATATCAAAGTGCTCCTCCGCTTCCTGCCTGGCAGCTTGCTCCAACATCCGAAGCTCAACCATCCTGTCGGATTTTCCTGATATGGCAACAGCTTCTTTGATTCGTTCCTCGTATTTTTCCCTGATAAAGGAACGAATATCTTCCAGGTGGGGAGGTAAGACGACTTTCAGCTTGGGAAGACCCCATTCAGCGATTATCGTTCGTTGTGCTTCGATAATCTTCAGTATGTGCCGGTAGGCAAACTCCAGCCCCCCATACACTTCCTCTTCGCCGGCTTCCCGGGCACCCGATTCAATCATGGTAATTCCCTGCTCAGTTCCCGCAACCACAATGTCGAGCACGCTCTCTTCTAACTGGTCCAATGAGGGGTTCAATATATATTCACTATTCACCATTCCCACCCGGCACGCTCCTAGCGGGCCCGCGAACGGGATCTGGGATATCCCCAGGGCAAGAGATGCACCGTTGATGGATATGACGTCGGGAGGATTACTTTCATCCACCGAAAGAACCGTCGATACAACGTGGGTATCGTTGCGGTACAATTCATGAAAAAGCGGCCGGATTGAACGGTCAATCAGCCTAGCGCTTAAAATCGCATCTGTGCGAGGTCTGCCCTCTCGCTTAATAAAACCACCTGGTATTTTCCCCGCTGCATAAAACCTCTCCTCGTAGTCCACTAAGAGGGGAGTAAAATCAATGTCTCTGGCCTCTTCCGTGCCCGAGGCGGTAACTAACACCACTGTATCTCCCAACCGGACACAGACCGATCCCCACGCCTGCTTGGCCATCTTGCCGGTTTCTACTATTAACGATTGGCCGCCAAATGGAATTTCTGTTCTAAGTATGATACATACCTCCTCTTACTTTCGTAAACCCAGCTTTTCCAGGATTGAGAAATACCGGTCAACATGGTATTTTTTGAGATAATTCAACAACCGCCTACGCTGACCAACCATTATGAACAGCCCCCGGCGGGAATGAAAATCCTTGGAATGAACTTTCAAGTGTTCTGTGAGTTCCCTGATACTTTCCGTCAAGAGAGCTATTTGAACTTCAGGAGATCCGTTGTCTTCTTGGTGGATCTTGTGATTCTCGATTATTTCCCTTTTTTTATCTTTCGTTAGCGCCAAAGTTTACGACACCCCCATTTTTT
Source organism: Candidatus Atribacteria bacterium (assembly GCA_003561145.1). Lineage (GTDB taxonomy): Bacteria > Atribacterota > Atribacteria > Atribacterales > Atribacteraceae > Nitricultor. Next base: position 35,438 of record PWXL01000114.1, on the reverse strand, counting down.
CTACGTTCGAATTGTAGTGTATCATAAGGGAAGATTGCTGTAAATAGGGCTCAAGAGCCCCCAGATCGCATGAGATCTGTTTCCGCAGCTCTTCCAATGACGAAAATTTTACCTCTTCTCTCATGAAAGCAACAAACGAAAAACACATCCTCTTCCCATAGAGATTTTCTTGTTTCAAGCCGGGAAGGTATGCTTCAGTTACCGGATATGCAATGCCCCCGAGTGTAGGCCTTGTCCCTACATATACAAGTGCCGGGCAGGAAAAATCTTTACCCCGGGCATACCCGGCATACACACCCGGACCCGGTAAAAGTTTCCGGGAAGACGGGTAAATATTGGCCGTGGGGAACCCGAGCGTACTTCCCAACTTCTGCCCCTTTCGTACCACACCATGGATCGAATAGGGATACCCCAGAAATGCGTTTGCTTCTTCCAGTTTCCCGCGGGTGAGGAGGCTGCGTATCCTTGAACTGGAAACCGCCTCCCCTTCTTCACGAACAGTAGCAACAACCTCTACCGATATGTTCTCTTTTGTTAAGGAATTTCGTAAAAGCGCCGCGTCTCCCCTGGCCCGGTAACCAAAACGAAAATTTTCCCCTATGTACACTGCTTCCGGTTGAAAGCGGCTGGATAAAAAACCTATAAATTTTTCCGGATTCATATCACGGAGAGTTTTTTCGAACCTGATGAAACGGAGAATACAGTCTGTGTAAAAACTTCTCAATATCAGGAATTTTTCCCCGTAGGTAGTGAGATACCGAAAGTCACTTCCATTCACCAGGTGTTGGGGATGTGGATAAAAAGTAAGGACTTGCAATGGGCATTCCATGAGACGGGCATGTTTTTCAGCTGTATCCAAAACCGCCCGGTGGCCGCGATGAATTCCGTCAAAAAAGCCAAGAGCAAGGACGGTACGTGTATCAACTGTGTGTGTTCCTTTCAATAGTGTCATGCGCTTCATCCACCCAGTACAATCGCAGGTTTCACAGAACCTTTTTTTCGGCCGGGCTCACCGATTCCTAAAAAAACACCGTTTCCGTATACTCGTGCATGTCCTTCTGTCTCTGCCGGCCACACTTTTTCCACCTCGTTTCCATAAGAAAAACGCTGTGCTGCTTCCCTGTTCAAGTGTATGGTATCCAACCAGTACAGCGATTCATCGGCAGGCATTGTTTTCTTTGCCAGTAGTGCACGATCCACCGTGGCCCCCTCAACCGGCACACTCTCCGTCCAATCAAAACGACCTATCCCTTCCCTGCGGAGAGAAAAAAGGTACGCACATGAACCAACTTTTCTTCCCACTTCCGCGGCAATGCTGCGCAAGTAGGTTCCGCTCGAACAGAGCACATCAAGCTCAGCCCAGGGAAATTCTCCTTCCCGGAAGGAAACGACGCGCAGGTATTCGATACATACTGTTTTGTGAAACACCGGAATGTCTTCGCCTCGCCTGGCATAGACATATAATGGTTTTCCACGGAATTTGCGTGCCGAAAATACCGGTACCTCCTGTTTGATAATACCATGCATTTCTTTTGTAGCCGCGACGACCTCTGCTTCCCGTATGCGCCGGTCGGAAAACCGCGTGATTTTTCCATTCACATCAAAGGTGTCGGTTTCCATTCCAAAACGAATCCAGGCACGGTATCTCTTGGGCAATACATTGAAAAAGGAGGCCAACCTGGTGGCCTTTCCCCAGCACACCAAAACGACCCCGCGAGCAAAAGGGTCGAGAGTCCCCGTATGGCCGCACTTTTTTCCCAATACAACGCGAACCCGCTCAACAAGATCGTGAGACGTTATTCCTACCGGCTTATAGAGGTTCAGTAATCCTCCCGAAGCTGTGTGTTTCATTCCGTCATGGGGTACGTTTCGCTCCGCAGTAAGAGATATGAATTGTCTGCTTCAAAAAAATGTTTCAGGAAAGTCTTCACACGGCTGGTTGCCTGTTGTAAGTCTCCCGGTAATGTGAAACCGGCGGCCTTGAAATGCCCTCCTCCTCCAAAATGATGAGCAATAGGCAAAATGTTTATTCGACCCTGTGAACGAAGGCTCACCTTGAATAGACCCGGTTCCATTTCTTTGAGAAAAACAGACATTTCCGCTTCGGAAATATGCAGACCATAATCAACGATACCTTCAACATCTTCCTCCAGGGAATTGCATTCATGAAAATCCTGCCTGGTAAGGTACGTGAAGGCATAGCCATGCCGTGCGTCATATTCCAGGTGAAGTAATGCCCTGCCCAGTAATTTCAATGCCTCGAACCTGCGGTATTTAAACACGTATCGCATAATTGTGGAGATTGATGCACCTGCTTCCACCAGCTCAGACATCAGTGACAACAGTCCGCTCTCGAGCTCAACGAATTGAAAGCCACCGGTATCGGTGATGAAACCCGTCATAACCTGCGTGGCTAAAGCGTAGTCAATTGGAACAGCGGATTCTTTGACGAGTCGATATACCATGAGCGAGGAAGATGGACATGTATAATCAACATAGTTGAGTGTTCCATAGTTTGAGTTATCGGGGTGGTGGTCAATGTTCACTACATTCGCTATTTCCAAGCGAAGCCGGTCGGTGCGGCCCAGTCTTTCAGGATTCGAGCAGTCCACCACTACACATACATCCCAATGAAAACCACTGCTTGACCTTTCATACTCTTCATAGGAGGCAATGTCTTCAACACCAGGCAAAAAAAGGTAATAATACGGAATGTTCCCATCATATACCATACATGTCTCTTTTCCCATTGCGCGCAAAAGGTTCCTGGTTGCGAGCATTGAACCCAACCCGTCACCATCAATATTCTGATGTGATGAAATAAGAAATCTTTTGTTTTTTTTCAAAAAGGAGCACACTGTTTCGGCTTTCATTGATCTTGATCCGTATTCTTCTTTTTTTGACTGATTCGATGCAACAAGTCAAGCACATGAGATGCTTTGTCCATTGTTGCATCAGGCATAAAGACGATATCCGGCATAAACTTGATATGTATACGGCGGGACAATGCTCCTTTAATGAATCCTGAAGCTTTTTCCAGGGCTTCGAATTTTTCTGTGACTTCACCGGGAGTACCGGGGAAACTGATATACACTCTTCCCATTCTCAGGTCCGGGGTCACTTCAACTTTGGTTATGGTGAAGCGGTTCAACCTTTCATCCTCGACCTCGGAAAGGAGAATTACAGAAATCTCCCTTTTTATGAGCTCCTGAATTCTTTGTATTCTTTGCTCTTTCATGAATCAACCACCATTCTTCAGCAAATTTCAAGATACACTTCCCTCAGGATATTCATATCAGTACACATCCATGGTAACCTGGAGAACTTCAAGCCGATCGTCTTCCTCCAGAAAACACAGAACACGGTCCAGAACTTTCCTTACTCCTTCTTCATCTTCCCCGACCAGAGCAATCCCGAAACTTCCCCTATCCCATAGCTTCTGCGCATATACCTCAATAACTGAAATATTAAAGCGGTTCCGAAGCCTGTGTTTTACAGAATTCATAACCCTTCTCCTGTCCTTGAGAGAAAAACTTTGATGAATGAGAATATCAATCCGGCAAACTCCAACCCTCATTTCTTCTCCCGTATCTGGTATACCTCCAATATATCCCCTTCTTCGTAATCCTGAAAATTTTCCAATCCTATACCGCACTCATATCCCATGGTGACTTCCCGGACATCATCCTTAAAGCGCTTGAGAGAAGCTATCCGTTCACCTTCCGCCAGTATTTCTCCTCTGCGGATCACCCGAACGAGAGATCCCCGGTCAACCTTCCCCTCCGTTACGTAACTTCCTGCAATTGTTCCGGAGCGCGGAATCTTGAATACAGCCCTGACATCGGCTTTGCCTAATGCTGCTTCCTCCATTACAGGAACAGCCATACCCTTTACTGCATGCTCAATATCGTCTATCACGTCGTAAATGATACGATAGGTTCTCACATCAACTCCTTCTCTCTTGGCAGTCCGCAAAACTTCTTGAGAGGCTTTTGCATTAAAGCCGATCACTATTCCGGAAGAAGCCGAGGCCAACATGATGTCAGCTTCATTGATGTTTCCAACCCCTTTGGCAATAAAACGTATGGCCACATCCTTGTCTCCAAGCCGTGAGAGAGCTTTCTCGATAGCTTCTGCCGAACCCTGTAAATCTGCTTTGAGAACAATATTCAGCTCTTTTTCCCCCTGTTCATCGGGTTCCAGCAAATCCTCCAGAGTGGTTTTATGCACACCGGTTCCTACCAGATTTTTCTCCCTTTCGGCTTTCATTCTTTTTTCCCCGATCAGACGGGCGATCTTGTCGTCTTCCACGACCATGATCCTGGTACCGGCAGGTGGAAGGTCGGAAAAACCTGCTACTTCCACCGGTACAGCAGGGCCCGCTTCTTTCACGGGCTTTCCCAGGTCATTGGCCAGTACCCGTACCCTTCCCCAGGTAGACCCGGCAATAAATGAATCACCCACCCGTATTGTTCCTTCTTTAACAAGGACCGTTGCAACAGGTCCCTTGCCCCGGTCCAGCCTGGATTCTATAACGGTTCCAAGTGCGAAGCCGTCAATTCTGGCGGTCAGCTCCAACAGGTCTGCCTGCAAAAGAACCATTTCAAGGAGCTCCTCGATGCCTTTTTTTTGTAAAGCAGAGATGTTGACACAAATGACGTCACCACCCCAGTCTTCGGGTATAACCCCGTGTTCGGATAGTTGTTGTTTGACTCTATCCGGATTCACTCCCATCTTATCGACTTTATTGATGGCCACCAGAAGAGTCACTTCAGCTGCTTGTGCATGTTGGATAGCTTCGACAGTTTGAGGCATTACCCCGTCATCAGCTGCTACAACCAAAATAGCTATATCGGTCACCTGGGCTCCCCTCGCCCTCATGGTTGTGAATGCCTCGTGTCCCGGGGTATCAATAAAGGTGATTTTTCTCCCTGCTACCTCTATTTGGTAAGCCCCTATTTTCTGGGTAATTCCACCGACCTCTGCAGCAGCAACACGTGATTGGCGAATACCATCCAGAAGCGTGGTTTTTCCATGGTCTACGTGACCAAGTATGGCAACTATGGGTGGACGAGTCCCTATCTGAGCCACGAGAGACTGCACGGCTGTTTCCCGCAGGCCGTCCTTCCACTCCACCTCCCAGCCCCGTGAACGGACCAACCTTTCCAATACAAGCGGTGGCAGTGGTTTGTTCATGTCAAAAACCACGTACTTATCTGCGAGCTCACTCACCAAATCATCTAAAGATGTGTCAAGCAAGCGGGGGATTTCCTTCAGGGGAAGGAGTTCCTGAATAGTCAGGGTACGCTCTTTGCGCCGGCGTGTCTCCTCTGCTTTTTTTCTCTGAAACCGTAGTTCATCCCGTAAAAGTTCTATAAGTTCTTCGTCAATCCCGCTCATATGGTTTTTAACGTCGGCTCCAAGGCCCCGCAACATTTCTATAACGTCATGGGTGGGCATTCCCAGCTGTTCTGCAATTTTATATATTCGAACTTTTGCCATACCTGACCTCCTCCTGTTGGAAATTCGTAACCCGAAGAAGCTCCTCTTGTATTTTTTTTACCTCCGCCTCTCCCAGGTTATCCTTCAGGGCCAAAGAAAGGTTTTTCCTGTTTATTTTTCGCACACAAGCGGTTTCCGGGCAAACGTACGTTCCGCGGCCTGATTTTTTCCCGGTCGTATCCACTTCAAACATTCCCGCTGGTGTGCGAATGATGCGCACCATGGCTTTTTTCTCTCTCCGGTTCCTGCATCCCAGGCACAATCTAACGGGTCTTTTCTTCTTTCCGGCCACTTCCTTCACCCGCCTCTCTTTGCGGATTCCAACCTTTAATATCTATTTTCCAGCTTGTCAACCTGGCAGCCAATCGTGCATTTTGTCCTTCTTTTCCGATAGCCAGTGACAGTTGATCTTCGGGAACATATATTGAGGCTATCCTCGTATTTTCATTCAGCTCGACAAGCGCTACCCTGGCGGGACTCAAGGCATCGGCTATAAATACTTTCGGATCTTCATTCCACCGGATTATATCGATTTTTTCTCCTCTCAGTTCATCTGTGATATGCCGTACTCTTGATCCCTTGTTGCCTATACAAGAACCAACGGGGTCAATTTTTTCATCCCGGCTTTCTACCGCTATCTTTGTTCGTGTCCCCGGTTCTCTGGCCAAAGCCTTGATATCAACGAAGCCCTCCTGCACCTCGGGAACTTCCAGTTCGAACAAACGCTTCACCAGGCCCGGATGGGTGCGGGAAAGGGCAATATGCGGTCCTTTTGAGGTTTTGCGAACTTCCACGATATAGAATTTCATTCTTGATCCAATGCGGTAGTTTTCCGAGTGTACCTGCTCGTGCGGAGGTAAATGCGCTTCTGTTCGCTCTAAATCGACAATGACATTACGTCCTTCTTTTCTGCTTATGATACCGGTTACAATATCCTCTTCACGATCAGAGAATTCGTCAAAGACCATGGTGCGCTCCGCCTCCCTGATCCGCTGCATGATTACCTGTTTAGCGGTTTGTGCGGATATACGCCCGAAATCCCTGGGAGTAATTTCAGCTTCTACCTCATCTCCCAACCTGCTGGAGGGGAATAAACGGCTGGCCTCTGCCTGGCTCATTTCAACGGTGGAATCTTTCACTTCCTTGACTATGGTCTTCCTGGCAAATACATGCACTTGCCCCGTGTGAGGGTCTAAAACCACTGATACCCCTTTGTGGGAAGTCCGAAAATTTTTCCTGTAAGCGGAAAGAAGGGCGGCCTCAACCGCCTGGGTAAGAGTTTCCCGCGGGATTCCCTTCATTCTCTCAATTTGCTCTATCGCTGTAATGATATCCTTGCTCATCCGGAACCTCCCGAACAGACATTCCGCTGCCCGCTGAGAACACGGGCGAATTCTATAGTCTTCCACCTGAGGAAGACAACCGTATTTTTTGCATGTGAAAATAAGGTTATCCCTTCTTCGTCAACATCCACGAGCTTTCCCGAGCAGTGCCGGACTTCATGGCGTGTACCCCTCCTGAAGCCAAGCCGTAACTGTAATTTTTCCCCCTTGACCCTGTCAAAGGATTTTTTAAGAGTCAAAACGTGCATCTCTCCCGGTGATGATACTTCCAACAAACAATCGAAAGGGAGAACGCCGGGATAATGAGAAAGGTCTTTCAACAGTTTTCTTGTTATAAGCTCACAATCATCCACGGTGATAGACTCCTCCCCTTCTATGTATACCCTTACAACATACTTGTTTGAATGTTTGTCAATTTCCACATGAAAAAGACGAAGTCCCTCCTCCTCCCTTACTATGGAATCCCATCTCTGCCAGAGGTGGTCCAGAGTGGTTTCGAAATAACCCATACCTGCCCCCCATGAAAAACCCTACATGTACTCAATACAAAATCAAGGGGACGAATCCCAAGGTTCACAGGGCCCGCCCCCTTACAGAACGTGCTCTCAAAACTAGCTTTTCTGAATAAACAGCAAAGAGTGGGTTATCACCCACTCTTTGTTTTTACCGTCCTTGCTCGATACACAGCCGAATATTCAGGTCTTCATTTTTTCCCTCGAAACCGCAGCAATGTGCCTGTCAACTCTCTTTCAAGCGCCACTTATTGTAACTCAAAATAGATTCTAATGCAAACATCCGGCCGGCTTTCATCCGGCCGGCTTTTGTCAGCCGGCTTTTGCTGTATTCGGTATTGTTTGAATACAAAGCAGGGCAGAACAAGATTATTCGGAAACGAAACAGTGAGAACACGAGTTTACTGAATGAAAAGCTGGAAAAAACCCCTTTTTCCGATCCTCAGCAAATCACCGTCCTGTATGTTCACCTCCAGATCGGGGTCTGAAATACGCTGATTACTCAAGGAAACCCCGCCCTGCTGTATCAGTCTTCTTGCTTCACTGTTTGAGGTTGGCACACCTGTCATTTTTAAAAGTTTTACGATCCACATCTTGCCGTTTGTATGTTGAGACGCTTCGATCACTAATTTTCGGGCTCCTTCAGGTGTTTCTTCCCGTACAAAAGCCCGCTCAAAATCCTGGTCTGCTTGCTGTGCCTTCTCCTCTCCGTGATACACGTTGACGATTGTGAATGCTAAACGCTTTTTCCACTCCCGGGGGTGCAGTATTCCCTTCTCCGTCTCTTCTTTCATCTTCCGTATTTCACCTTCAGGAACATCGGTGAGCAACAGAAAGTATTTTTCAATAAGTACGTCAGGAACAGTCATCGCCTTGTGGAACATCTCGAACGGTGGTTCATTGACTCCGATGTAGTTGCCAAGGCTTTTACTCATTTTTTCCAATCCATCAGTTCCCTCAAGGAGCGGCATGAGTATGACCACCTGGGGTTCCTGTCCAAAATCCCTCTGCATGTCCCGCCCCATGAGAAGGTTAAATCTTTGATCGGTACCTCCCAATTCCACATCTGCTCGCAAGGCTACCGAATCGTAGGCTTGCATGATAGGATAGAGAAATTCGTGCAGTCCAACCGGCTTTCCCGTTTTTATACGCTCTCCAAAATCTTCGCGCTCCACCATACGTGCCACGGTAAAACGTGACATCATAACGGTGAGTTCCGCAAGAGTGATGCCTTTTAACCAGGAACTATTGAACTCGACGCGTGTTTTTTCCGGGTCTAAAATATGATTCACCTGCTCAGCATACGTGCGTGCGTTACGGAGCACCTCGTCTTCACTGAGTTGGCGGCGGGATTCTTTTTTACCGGTCGGGTCACCTATCCGGCCGGTAAAATCTCCGATAAGAAAAACCACCTCATGCCCTAAATCTTGAAACTGGCGGAGTTTTCGTAAAGTCACCGTATGCCCCAGGTGTATGTCCGGAGCACTGGGATCAAACCCTTCCTTGACCACCAGTGGCTTCCCTTCCCTGTAAAAACGCGTGATTTTTGTTTCCAGTTCCTGAGGACTGATCATTTCCTCCACACCGCGTAACAATATCTCTACATCCTTTGCCGCTTGTGTCTTTTCACCCAATGAATATCACTCCTTCCTCGCAGGGAGAGAGGATACAACTCTCTCCCTGCTAGGTACCTGTCTGTGTATATTTATTGTGCACAATTCTCAAAAGAGGGTAACCGATGCCAAAGCAAGCCACCGCCTGTCCAGCCATGACAAAGACCACTGCGTACCAATATGGAACCTCGAAAAGAAAAGAAAGGTATATAGATACACCAAAAGCGTTTATGAGGACCGGAGGGATGGGAGCCATCCAGGACCGCGAAACCCTGGCTGTTATAAGTCCAGCTGCCAAGGTAAAGAGTGGCCCCATCACCACGTCCCACAAACCCAGTCCTCCGACAAGGTTCGCTATGAAACACCCAACGGAGAGACCCCAAGCAACCTCAGGAAAAAGGAACGGAAAAACTGTGAGAGCTTCTGAAACTCTTACCTGTACCGGTCCGTAGGAAATAGCGTGAAAGGGTGGGAGAACGGTCAGTGCGACATACAAGGCTCCAAAGAGAGCCGCCCGTGTGAGTGTGTTCGTCACTTGTCCCTGTAACCTCCATTCCAGGAAAGTATCATTATAGTATACAATACCCGTCTCTTCCAGGAAAAGGAAGATGGGAATGTCCCGGTTTATTATGTGTTGAATCTATTGGATGAGATTACTGTGACAGAAGACCAATGATAAAAAAACGTCCTCCAAACAAGAAGAATAGTGGAAAAGGAAAGCGCCTGGTGCGCACGCAGAACATTTTTGGCTTTTGGAAATGGCTGTGTGCGGGTTTCCTTATCGGTATCGCTATTATAAGCACACTTTTCGTAGTATACAGGGAAGATTTACAGGAAATATCAGGCCAAATTGATTATTTTCGCCCCTCGTTTACCACACGCATATATGATGTAAACGGTATGCTCATCGATGAGCTCTTTACAGAAAACCGCGAATATATCCAACTCGATTATGTTCCACCTTTATTACAGGCCGCCTTTATAGCGAGTGAGGACCAGCATTTTTATGACCACGCGGGCATCGACCCTTCCGGTATTGCGCGGGCGCTGTGGCAGGACATCATACACTGGAGTATCGTAGAAGGAGCAAGTACAATCACCCAACAACTGTCCCGCAACCTCTTTCTCACGCACAGGCGTACAGTCGGACGCAAAATCCAGGAAACGTTACTGGCGTTCATGCTGGAACAACGCAATACCAAGGAGGAGATCCTTGAATCGTACCTCAATCAAATATATTTCGGTCACGGAGCTTATGGAGTGAAAACCGCCGCCCAGATATACTTCGGTAAAGATGTACATGGATTGAACCTGGCCGAAATGGCAATCTTGGTTGGCATACCACGCTCACCGAATAACTTCTCACCTTATACGAACTTTGACAGAGCGAAACAGCAACAAGGTCGCGTGTTGAGACGCCTCTATGAAACAGGGCACATCACGGCCGAGGAAATGGAGGAGGCCCTGGAAACCCCCATTGTCCTTACCGGTCTGCAGAAACGGCCCCAGGAATATCCATATTTTGTCGACCACGTTTTGAAGGAGCTGTTAGCTGAATTTGATGAAGAAGTGGTCTTCAGCGGAGGACTCAAGGTATATACAGCCCTGGATAAGGAGTTGCAAAACACGGCATACCAGGTATTTACAGAAAGCGGTTACCAGGGAGGGGTGCTCGTTATGAATCCTTATAACGGGCACATCAAGGCCATGGTCGGTGGACGTGATTATCAGGAGAGTAAGTTCAACAGAACGACACAGGCACGGCGTCAACCGGGATCTGCTTTCAAGCCTTTTATTTACGCTACCGCCATGGAAAACGGTTATACTCCCAGCACAGTATTTGTTGACGGGCCTGTCGAGTTCCCCAACGGATGGAAACCGCAAAATTACGAGCGCACTTTTTTGGGGCCCATGACTTTGCGTGAAGCCCTGGAACGCTCTACGAATATTGTGGCCATCAAACTTTTGCAAGCAGTGGGAACAGATCGCGTGATTAACACCACAAAGCGCTTTGGCGTTCAAAGCCATCTTGAAAACAACCTTTCCCTGGCATTGGGAACATCGGACATAACGCTGCTTGAAATGGTGCGGGGATACAGTGCCTTCGCCAACGGGGGAAAAATACCGGAGCCGATTGCCATTATCAAGGTGGAAGATTTTGACGGCAACGTGATTTATGAAAACAACTCCTCTGCCCGCACAGCCGTGTCTCAGGAAACCTCATACATAATGGCACGAATGCTTGAAGGAGTCATCCAGAGGGGAACCGCTGGACGGGCACGAATTGAACGACCAGCTGGAGGGAAAACGGGTTCAACTGAAGAATTTATTGACGCATGGTTTGTTGGATTCACTCCCGATCTGGTATGTGGAATATACATAGGTAACGATGATCGTACACCACTGGGGGCATCGCAGACAGGAGGAATAATAGCCGCTCCCATTTTTTCCTCCATCATGAAAGAAGCTCACCGGGATCTTCCCGTACGTGACTTTGAAAAACCTTCCAATATAGTGGAAATTCGTGTATGCCGAAAAACAGGGCTCCTGCCCGGCCCTTCATGTCCTGCCTCTGTGGTTATGCCCTTTCAGGCCGGGACGGTTCCCGCAACCAGCTGCACACAATGTCCTTCCGGGTGACCTACTGGAGTTTTGCCACTGTGACTCCTTCTCCTCCTTCCCCGGATTCACCAGGGCGGAAGGATGCGACGCAAGGATGTTCCTGGAGCACCTCTTCGGTCATGCGTTTGAGAATCCCTTCTCCCTTTCCATGAACTATAAAAACAGTTGTATGGCCTGATACAATTGCCCGGTCAAGATACTTTTCAAGTGCATCCCTGGCTTCCTCCATGCGCATGCGGCGTATCTCAATGTGATCCGTCACGCCTCTTCCCGAAACTTCATGAAGGGGAGAATCTTTTTTGCGTGGAACAGGTCCCCTTTTTCCGGTTTTTGTTTTTCCTGATCCCCTGCATAATTCTTTGACAGGGGTGCGCACTTTTCTTCCGCTCACTTCCACCACGGCTTCTTGCTTGTTTGGATCAAGCGAAAGAAAAATACCTTTCGCTCCCAGCGGGAGGATGACTACTTCCTCACCGGGAGAAAAAACAGGAATGTCTTCTTTTTCCCTCTCGCCGGATAGTGAGTCAATCTTTCTTTTGCCCTGGTTCAAAACACCCTTCAGTGTGCTGTATACCTCCTCATCAAGGGTTTTTTCCTGTCTCAAATCACCAACAAGCCGTGCTATATGATCTTTCGTTTCCTTGAGGTAAGATTTAAGCTCTTTTTGAAAAAGTTCGGTTATTTCCCTGCGCCGGGAATCGAGTTCATGAATACGTGCATCAAGGATCTTTTCTTTTTCCGCCAGCATGCTGTTTCTCTCGTTCCATTCCTGTTGGAGTTGTTCCGCTTTCCGCACTCGCTTCCTTTCTTCTAAAACCAGTTCATTTAAATTCAACCATTCCTTTTTCAGGAAACTTCTGGCGGCTTCCAGAATGTGTGCCGGTAAACCTATGCGCCGTGCTATGAGCAGTCCATAGCTGGCTCCGATTTCTCCCACCAGTAAGTGATACGTGGGGAGCATTTTATGAGGGTCAAGCTCCATGGAAGCGGTAAGCATGCCTTGCTGCTTATAGGCGTAATGTTTCACTGCCTGATAATGCGTGGAAACCAGGGAGGTGGCTCCACGTTCCTTGAGCCGGTCCAGAACGGCCACAGCCAGCGCGGCTCCTTCTTCAGGATCGGTGCCGGCCCCAATTTCATCCAGCAAAACCAAGGATCGAGGTGAAGCCTTCTGGATGATTTCTTTGAGATGAATCAAACGGGAAGTAAAGGTACTGAGGTCTTTCTCGATATCCTGATGGTCTCCGATATCAACGAACATATTCTCGAAAAAAGGGATTTCCGAATCCGGTGAAGCCGGTATAGGAACACCGCACCATGCCAGGGTTACCAGTAAAGCAACGCTCTTTAAAAGTACGGTTTTTCCCCCTGCATTCGGTCCACTCACTACCATGACCCTGTTATCAGGAGTGAAAACAAGGTCGAAGGGTACGGCCCTTTCACCCAGAAAAGGATGGCGGGCTTGACGCAAAGCCAACTCGAGAGTTCCCAGGTGACAAGGATGAGCATTCCACTGTCGCGCCACTTGTGACTTCGCTTGCAGAAAATCAAGATCAACGAGCACCCTGTATGATTCTTCAAGAGACACAAGGTCTTTCCTCACTTCATCCGTGAGCGTACGCATAATCCTTTCTATTTCTTCCCTTTCCCTGAACAGGGTCACTTCCAACTCGTTGTTGAGAAAAAGCAGGGGCCGGGGTTCAACAAAGACGGTCGAGCCCGAGGAAGAGGAATCTATTATCAAGCCCTCCACCTGATTGCGATACTGATTTTTAACCGGCACGACATAACGGCCTCTCCGAATTGTGTAATGGGATTCCTGTAAAAAGCGTGAGTGTTCCGACCTGGACAAAAAGTCTCCTATGGTTGAAGTGATATCTTCTTCCAAGCGACGTATGCGACGCCGTATTTGAGAAAGTTGTCCGCTTGCGTTGTCGAGGACTTCTCCTGCCGGTGAAAAAACCTTTTCCATACTTCTTCGCAAAACCGAGAAATGGTGCAACCGAAAAGAATACTCACTCAACAATGAATATTTTTCAACAATATATTCTTGTTGAAAGAAGCTTTTTACTCGGTGACTGATGAGAATACAGTGCTGCACGGAAAGCAGTTCCGATACCAGGAGAGAAGAACCCTGGACTGAAGTTTTGGAAAAGACCGTGCTCAAATCAGGGATGGCTTCTAATCCAGGCGAACCATCGAACCTCGTCATTTCACTGTATTGTTCTGTCTCCTGGAGGGCTCGCGTCGCTTCTTCTTGAGAAAGGGGTCGCAGCGAGAGTGCCCGATCTCTTGCCATAGCTGATAAACAAGCACTGGCAAGCCTGTCGAGTATTTTTTCAAATTCAAAATTCTTCAAAATATGTGGTGAAAGGTCCATTCTCCGTCTCGAATTCCGATTCCAATTCTTGATCAAAAAAATCTTCAACATCCTCTTCTTCAGACACAACCCCCTTTTGGAGAATATCTTGGAGAAAGGAGGTTTCGGGGTAAGAAACCAGCCACTCAGCAATATACTCTATGGCCGGGCGGGTGAAGCTCCTATAAAAACCCGATTCCGCTATGCCCAGGGTAAGGAACTGAAGAAAGGAAACATTGAGAATAAAGACCGTGACTATCACTATCCAGAGCATCCCTTTCAGAATCCCTACCAGGAACCCGAGGATGGCATCAAACCAAACAATATCAAGTCCCTGAAATAAACGGCGAAAGAACATGCCTGCCCAGGAAAAAATCAACACCAGCGGAATGAACAGAAGAAGAAAGCCTACGGGAACCAACCATGGACTGTCCCAGCCGGTAATATTTTGCAGGAAGAAAGCCAGCGAGCCCGCATAACGCATGCCCACGAACAAACCTGCCACCACGCCGCACAGCACCAGGAATTCTTTACTGAAGCCGCGCAGGGCACTTTTGAGCACGTTTATAAAAAGAATGACGAAACATGCTATGCTGTACCAGTCGGTACTCAATTCCCCCCGTATTCCTCCCGCAGGTGAATACCCTCTATTTTTTTCAACTCGTTCTTAAGGATTCTCACCCAATTATCCACCTCGTCGTCTGTGAGTGTTCTGTCACCTGCTCTGAATATGACCATGAACGAAAGGCTGCTCAATCCTTTCGGCAGCGGGTCTCCCTGGAAGTGATCAAATAATTCCAGTCTTTCAAGGCGCATACTTTCCTCGTTCACCGCCCGGCTGACTGCTTTTTCTACTGTCTTCCATTGTATCGAGCGATCGGCTAAAATCGAAATATCACGACGGACAGCTGGAAATCGGTTAATCTCCTGAAAATTGAAAGACCCCAACCTGCTCAATGCAGCCATTTTTTCCAATCGTATTTCCAGATAGTAAAAATCCCCCCAAAAATCATACGCGCGCACAATATCACGGCGCACATGACCACCCCATGCTAAAAGTTCTTTCCCGGGCGTGAAAGCGGTAAAGGAAAATTCAGGATCGCACAGTCCATCTGGTTCCTCATGAGGTGAAAAACAGTCCTCTGGCAGGTGTACCCGTGCCAGCTCAAGCAGAGATTCCCATAATCCCTTTAAACGGTAAAACACCTCTCTTCTGCCTTCTTTTTCTTGCCAAAGAGGAGGAGCAAGAGACCCGGGGAAAATGACAATAACCCTTTTTTGCTCCTGGAATGGGTATTCCTCTTCCTTTCCACTCCGTTCGAATGCATCGCCTATCTCAAAAAATCCCAGTTTTTCCCGACCCCGGCTTACGTTGGTACGGAGAACCTCGAGGGCTGAAATTGCCAGATTCGGCCGTAAATATGCATAATCCTGTGAAAGAGGATTCAGGAGTGACACACACTGTCCTTGTTCACATCCCGCCATGTGCAAGGTCTCCTGCCCCACCAGGGAGAGCGTTATTATTTCACTCATTCCCCTATCAACGAGGAAACAGCGGATTCTACGTTCCAATAGTTCTTCGAGAGTCGCATCGCCCGGGTCGTAATCTACCTGGGGGAGAGAGGCCCTGATGCGGTCATAGCCGTGTACTCTCCCAATCTCCTCAACCAAGTCGATAGATTCGTTTACATCCGTTCTCCAGGTGGGGGTTTGAACAGAAATTGTACCATTGCCGGTCTCATGTACCACAAAGCCCAGCCGGCGCAGAACTCCTTTCACCTCATCGGGAGCAATGGAAGCTGACATAATTTCTTCAACCAAGGAAAAAGAAAGTGAAATTTCTTTGGGCCGGGAAGGTGGTGTGCCTGCCACGAGCCATGGTTCCATGACTTCCAGCCCGGAGTATTCTTTTTGCAGGAGAGACAACACACGGCCCGCTGAAGATATGACTTGCTCCGGATCCACTCCCCTTTCGAACCTGGAAGATGCTTCGGTCCGGAACCCCAGAGCCCGAGCCGTTTGCCGTACGGAAACGTTGTCAAACAAGGCTGCTTCCAGAATGACCTCTCTTGTGGAAGGTGTTACTTCACTTTTCAGTCCGCCCATGATGCCGGCCAAGGCTACAGGTTTTTCCGCATCGGCAATCACGAGCATCGAACCGTCAAGGGTTCGTTCTATTCCGTCAAGGGTAACGAGTTTTTCTCCCCTCAAAGCTCGTCTTACCACCACCCGGTTTCCCCGCAGGTGCAGGGCGTCGAAGGCATGAAGCGGTTGACCGGTTTCTATCATCACCATGTTGGTATAATCGACTATATTATTTATCGGGCGCATTCCCAGCAAGTACAGATCTCGTATCACCGGCCATGAAGACGGTTGCACCCGGACTCCCCGGATATGCCTGCCGGTGTAATAGGGACAGGCATCAAAGGCATCTGCATTCTCTATGTGAAAAGGTGAATGCCGCCCGCTGGAATGAAACCCCGCTTCCGGCAGTACAACATCTATTCCCAGCTTTGCTGAAACCTCGCGGGCCAGGCCCACAACCGAAAGACAATCTCCCCGGTTCGCAGTAATCTCAAATTGAATGACCGTATCTTCTCCCACAAGAGCCTTGGTTACCTTTTTTCCCGGCTCCCATTCCCCTGGTAAAACAATAAGGTATGGTGCGGGGTCATCCACGCGCTCATCCAGAAGAGGCGATGTGGTCGGTTTTTCTCCACCCATATTCAACACCACCGCTGATCCTTCTGGTGGGGCACCCCAATGAGAAACATGTATGAAAAAGGCATCATTCCCCGTATGTATCTTACAACGTGAATATTCTGTATGCCGTTCCACATTTTCTATGTAACCTGTAACAAGGTCAGGGGAAAATATGTCGAGCGCACTGATTATTTCTTCCACTACCAAACCCTGGTCGGTCAATATTGCTGCCAGTTCAACAGAAGGCACCTCGAGTTCGGGAAGGAGATTTTTAAGCATCCGATAGGTTACTTTCATCATGAATCCTCCTGTTACAGACCTCGAAACTGGTTCAAAAAACACACGTCATTTTCAAAAAAGAGACGGATGTCCGGAATCCCGTACTTCAACATGGCTATTCTTTCTACCCCCATCCCAAAAGCAAAACCCCTCACTTCTTCCGGGTCATAACCAGCTGCCCTGAAAACGTTTGGATGGACCAAGCCCGCTCCCATGATTTCCAACCATCCGCTGTACCCACATGAACGGCACCCTTTCCCTCCACACACCCCACAGGAAATATCAACCTCCGCGCTTGGTTCAGTAAAAGGGAAAAAACTGGGCCGAAACCGGACATTCCGGGCCGGGCCGAACAGACGCCTGGAAAAAAGTTCAATGGTTCCCTTCAGGTGTCCCATTGAGATGCCTTCAGCCACCACCAGGCCTTCTACCTGGTGGAATACCATCGAGTGAGTGGCATCCATGGGATCACGGCGATAACAACGGCCGGGAACCACAACTTTGAGTGGGGGAGGATATTTTTCCATGGTCCGTATCTGCACCGGAGATGTGTGAGTACGAAGAAGTAGTTTGTATGGAAGAAAAAATGAATCCTGGGCATCCCGTGCCGGATGTTCAGCAGGAAAATTCAGTGCTTCGAAATTATAATATTCTGTTTCAATCTCCGGACCCTCTTCAACCCGAAACCCGAGACTCAGAAATATTTCGATTATTCGATTCAACGCAAGAGTTATTGGATGAAAAGATCCCGGAGGGGTGGTATTCCCGGGAAGAGTGAGATCAACAGCTTTGTGTTTCCCGGATGAGGTTTCAAGCATGTTGTGCAATTGTGATATTTCTTTCTCCATGATGCTTTTCAGATGATTTATTTTTTGTCCCGTTTCCCGTCTTTTTTCCGGAGAAAATGATTTCATTTGTTTGAGGGAGTCATTCAAGATACCCTTTCTTCCCACGTAACGGCCCTTGAGCCGATTCAATTCATCAAGTGTTGTAATGGTTTGGGCTTCTTTTTTGAATTCTTCCAGGCATTTGTCGAGCGCGTCCACGCGTATGAACCCCCTTCATGGGCCGGTCCCAAAAAAAGTATATTGCAGCAGGAGGGCAAAAAGAAAAAGCGATACCCGGGAACACGAAAACCCGGGTATCGCATCGGAGACACTGTCTGATGCTGAAATTACAAGCGGGATTTAGCCATTTCAACCAGATGCTCAAATCCTGCCGGATCAGTTATGGAGAGATGCGCCAGGTTTTTCCGGTCAATCCCTACTTCTGCTTTTTTCAGGCCGCTGATAAACTGGCTGTAGGTCAGTCCAGATTCCCTCACTGCGGCATTAATCCTCAAAATCCATAAGCGGCGGAAATCCCGTTTCCGGTTGCGGCGGTCCCTGTATGCATACGAAAGAGATTTTAACACCTGCTCATTCGCTCTTTTAAAGGAACGGGAACGGGAGCCCCGGTACCCCTTAACATATTTCAAAACCTTCTTTTTTCTCTTTCGTGACGGTACTGCGTTTTTAACTCTCGGCACCCTTCATCACCCTTTACAGTATTCTGTGTGTCTCTGTTTGAATATATTTATATATACGGCAACAGTCTGGTAATGCGCTTTTTCTCCGAGCTGTCTACCAGTACTGTTTTCCGCAGTCTTCTTTTCCGGTCACGGCCTTTATGTGCCAGCAGGTGGCTTTTCCCGGCCTGTGCTCTTTTCAGCTTTCCTCCACCGGTACGGGTAAAGCGCTTGGCCGCTCCGCGGTGAGTCTTCATCTTCGGCATAACCTATCATCCTCATTTCTTTGGAGCCAAGGTAATAGTGAGGTTGCGTCCTTCTTCTTTCAGGTTTTGCTCAAGCTTGCTTACGTCCTTTAAATCACCCATCACCCGTTCCAGCAGCTTTACGCCCCTGTCCTTAAAAGCCAGCTCCCTCCCCCTGAAACGGATAGTAAATTTCACCCTATCTCCACTCTGGAAAAACCGTTGAGCATTACGCAGCTTCACCTGGTAATCGTGCTCATCTATTTTCGGCCTCATCTTCAGTTCTTTCAAGTCTGAGGTTTTTTGGTGCCGGCGCGAGATTTTTGCTTTCTTTTCCTTGTCATATTTAAACTTGCCATAGTCCATGATTTTGCATACCGGCGGGTTGGCTTCCGGTGATACTTCTACCAGGTCCAGTCCTGTGTCTTCTGCCATTTGCAGGGCTTCGCGACATGGCACAATGCCAACCTGTGTGCCTTCCTGATCAATCAGCAAGACCTCACGCGCACGGATTTGACTGTTAATGCGATACCGAATTTCGATGTATATCGCCTCCTTCAAACAATATCACCCTCTCAGGGGGAAATTATACAGCACAAAAGAACATAGCATAAAAAAACTTCTTCCGTCAACTCACTCTCATAATTTATTCCTCTCCCTCATTGTTTCTTTTTGAGGCGAGGGTTCCTGGCTGCACCGGGAATTCTTCCCCGCTTGGATATGGCTCGGCCTCCAATTTCTTTGAGATCCATGGTCATATCGATGGGTGGACGGGAACTGATATAGCTCCCTACACCGAACATATCCGCTTTTTCCCTCATGGAAAGAATCTTTTGAGGATTCATCCCTCCTGAGACCACTATGGACACCGAGGAGAAGCCAGCGAGATCAAGGCGGCTGCGTATTTCAGCAACCAGTTCAGCACTCACCCCTCCCCTCTCACCTGGGGTATCCAGACGTACTCCATGTAAATGAACACCGAGACTTTCGGCAACGCGGAGAGATTCTTCCGCCTCATCTTTAAAGGTATCCACGAGAATAACCCGGGGAAAGTTCTCGGGTACCACCTGGTGAAATGCTCGCGCGGCCACCACTGAATCACCGATAATGAGGATAGCGGCATGGGGTATGGTACCACCGGGCTCGTGTCCGGCAAGTTTGGCTCCCAGAATACAAGCCGCTCCGTCCACCCCGCCTACGAAGGCTGCACGCTCCATCACCGGTGCCACTGCCGGGTGAACGTGGCGCGCTCCGAAACAAACAACTTTCTTTTCCCCCGCTGCTTCTTTACATTCTCTCGCCCCCGTAGCCCAACCCGAGCTGTGAGCAAGTATTCCCAAAACCGGGGTTTCGAACACCCCAAACTCCGCATACGGGCCTTTTATTTGGATAACTACCTCTTTTGCTTCGAATGATTCACCCTCTTCAAGGCTCCACACTTCTACTGTACTCTCTGAAAGCAGGTTCATGACTTCCGGAAGACCACAAAAGACACCTGCCCGCGAGGGAAAAATATCAGCTGTTACAGGGGTATGGTCCAGCGTCAGTTTCCTGAGGATATCCTGTGCTGCGACAAAGTATACATCAGTGGTATAGCCGTTGGCTATTTCCTGGTGGCTGGCGGAAAAGAAGGACCGCTCCTTTTCCACCTGCCAGGAGGATACCTGGGAAAGGGAGGATATCCGACTTGGTGAACCGGAAACCTTATTCACATTTTTACCTCAAGTCAACAGAAAAGCAAAAAGAAGGGAAAGCACCATGAAAATAACCGAAAGTACAACAGTCAATTTCCCCAGAATGGAGAGGTTTTTGAACTTGCTGCTCCGGTCTGCCCTGGTGGCTCCTCCAAATATCCCACCGCCCAACCCGGCTTTTCTGGGTTGAAATATGACCACTATTATCACTGACACAGATACAAGAATTTGGAGAATCATCCAACCTTCCATATACTGTTAACCCCCATTTACGTATAAACTCTGCGGGTTTCCCCGGCTATCGTGAGAAAACTTACCGGGTCGAGGCTGGCCCCGCCGACCAGCGTTCCGTCTATCTGCTCTTCCTTGACGAACTCGTACACATTATCCGGCTTAACGCTTCCTCCGTACAAAATTCGTATTGATTCGGAAACTTCCTTACCAAACCGATCCGCATACAGGCTGCGAATGTAAGCCACAACTTCCCTGGCATCTTCCGGCGTCGACGCTTTTCCTGTCCCGATTGCCCACACCGGTTCATAAGCGATCACCAAACGCCCGGCGTTATGTGAACCTAGCCGGTCTATTCCTGCCATCAGTTGCTCCTGTACAACGCTCTGTGTACGTCCTTGTTCGCGTTCTTCGATGGTTTCGCCCACACAAAGAATGGGAACAAGTTCGTTCTCGAAAGCAGTTGCTACTTTTTTACCTACTTCCCCGGAAGTTTCATGAAAAACATGTCTCCGTTCGGAATGGCCGAGTATAACATAGCTGCACCCTGTTTCTTTCAGCATGAGAGCCGATATTTCGCCGGTATAGGCGCCCTGTGTTTCCCAATGCATATTCTGTGCACCCAAAGCCAGGGGTGTTCCCTCGAAATATTGAGAGAGAGAAGACAAAGCGGTATAAGGTGGGCAGACAATCATCTCGACCTCAGTGAGAGAAGAGGCCTCATTGAGAAGGGCCTCGGCAAAAGCCGAGGCCTCTTCTACCGTTTTGTACATTTTCCAATTGCCGGCTGTAATGGGAACACGCATATATTCTATCCTATCCCATTATGTACTGGGCCAAATCAACCGTCCGGCAGGAATAGCCCCATTCGTTATCATACCAGGCGAGGACTTTCACGAGGTTGCCATTCACCTTCGTTGAGAGTCCATCCACGATAGAGGAGAAAGTACTGTGCAGGTAATCAACGGAAACCAGGGGTAACTCATTGTATTCGAGGATTCCCTTGAGTTCGCCTTCGGCTGCTTTTTGCAGGGCGGCGTTGACCTCATCTGCGGTAGTTTCCCTCTCCACGATCGCTGCCAAATCAACCACGGAAACATCAGGAGTCGGAACCCGGATGGCGCCACCGTCAAGCTTTCCTTTCAATTCGGGAAGTACTTCTCCGATCGCACGTGCGGCACCGGTAGTGGTGGGGATCATCGACATGGCGGCTGCACGCGCACGGCGCATATCTTTGTGTGGGAAGTCCAGGATAACCTGGTCATTGGTATATGCGTGAATGGTGGTCATATGCCCCTTCACGACGGTAAAGTTCTCATGCAGAACCTTGACGACCGGAGCCAGACAATTCGTGGTGCAGGAGGCGTTGGATATAATGTTGTGTTCATCCTTGTTATAATCACCTTCGTTGACACCCATTAAAAGTGTAACGTCCGGCTGCTTGGCGGGTGCGCTGATGATCACTTTTTTCGCTCCGGCTTCCAGATGCAGAGATGCTCCGGCGCGGTCGGTAAACTTACCGGTTGACTCGATCACCAGGTCAACCCCGAGATCTTTCCAGGGTAACTGGGAGGGATCTTTTTGTGCAAACACCTTGATGGATGTCCCGTCCACCACTATCGCGTCATCCGATGCTTCCACCCGGTTGGGAATGGTGCCATGAACGGAGTCATATTTCAAAAGGTGTGCCAGCACTTCAGTGTTGGTCAGGTCATTGACCGCCGCCACATCAAAACCACCTTTTTCCAGCATGCAGCGGTAGACCAGTCTTCCTATTCTTCCGAAACCGTTGATTCCTATTCTCACAGAACATACCTCCCTTTGTGATAGTGTCTTCTCAAGGATAAACAAGCGGGAAAAAACCGTGCCCTCTATTATACCTCAACATCTCACGAGGTCAACAAATCAGGGTACAGGAAGGTGCGATGTATTTTCCGCTCCCGAATATCCAAAGCGCCACCGGCTGTGTTGCCTCTCCAGCACGTCCACGCAAAAAGAGAGAGGGCGACATGCCCTCTCTCCCTGACAACTCTCCCCTTGCCGGGGAACGTGTTACACTGTTGTTTAGAATATCGCTTCCTCGGTATCGTTCGTAAACACGTGGGTCTTCGATGTGTCAACCGCTGCTTTTATTGTGTCCCCGACCTCGAGTGTGCTTTGCATGTCAAGCACCGCCACTATCGTGTGATGCCCGCAAGATAGGTACACGATTTGCTCGGAACCCAGCGGCTCCACCACGTCCACTGTGGACTCAATCAGGTTTTCATGTCCATGCTCGAGTTCCCGGGAGTACTCAAGATCATAAATATCCTGCGGGCGGACACCGAAGGTGACTTCCTGGTCAGCATAGGGAGCAACATTTTCTTTGTATTCAGGGGGAATTGTGATCTTGAAAGACTGGCCGTCAAGAATCAAGTCGTCCCCCTCCTTCTTCATCACTACATCAAGGAAATTCATCGAAGGAGTACCGATAAAACCTCCGACAAACTTGTTGTTCGGGGTGTTATAGAGCTCAATGGGACTCCCGACTTGTTGTACCAGACCATCCTTCATCACCACGATCCGGTCACCCATGGTCATGGCCTCCACCTGGTCATGTGTCACATATATCATGGTTGTCTTCAGACGGTTATGCAGCTTGGAGAGTTCGGCTCTCATTTGAACTCGCAGCTTCGCGTCCAGGTTGGAGAGGGGCTCGTCAAAAAGAAAGACTTTGGGATGCCGGACAATGGCACGGCCGACAGCCACGCGCTGGCGCTGTCCACCGGAAAGTTGTTTGGGCTTGCGGTTCAACAATTCAGGGATACCCAAAAGATCGGCTGCTTCCTTCACCCGCTGATCGATCTCGGCCCTGGGGAATTTCCGCAGTTTCAAACCAAAAGCCATGTTGTTGTATACATCCATATGAGGATATAAGGCGTAGTTTTGGAAAACCATGGCAATATCCCTGTCCTTTGGTGGAACATCGTTGACCAGGGTATCACCGATATAAATTTCTCCGTCATCAATCTCCTCCAAGCCGGCAACCATCCGGAGGGTTGTAGTCTTCCCGCAGCCGGAGGGACCCACCAGTACGACAAACTCTTCATCCTGGATATCCAGGTTTACCTTATTAACGGCCACCACTTCATTGAACCGCTTCACCACGTTATTTAACTTCACATTAGCCATCTATGTTCCTCCTTTAAACCTTTATAAAGAAATAGGTATTGAGTAATATATATAGAGCATATATTGATTTATTGTACGTTATGTTTCATTCTCTGTCTACCCCTTGGCAGTCTGCGATTTTCTCCAGGTAAAGGAGTTTTCGGTGAACTTCCACCTTGGAAAGCACCGGGGTACAAAGGAGCCCGATTTCACGCAGTGAAGCAAGGGGATATCGTAACCGGAGCCGGGCCAATTCACGCAAGCCCGGTGTTAATGCAGTAATGTTTATACGGGAAATTTTTTTTCTTTGGCGCAGGGAGGTATCGACCGTTCTTTGAAGGTTGCCCGTTTCACAGTTTACCCAACGTGTGATATTGTTGAAAGTTGATTTTTCCACCATCAATTTTTCCAACTCCAGGTAGCTCCCCGAAGCACCCACCATCTGGAGAAAGCCGGCTACGGAAGGCGCATTTTTAGCATATATCGACCACTCTCCCCTGTGAAAACGCACCCGGAACACAAGCCCCTCCCTTGCCAATCGGGAAACCATCACTGCAGCCATGGTTTCCAGTGGTACCATACACTCAAGATGGTACCCGCGATGCGGATTCCCCACATACCCCTTCGCTTCAAAGGCACCCCTGAAAAAGGATGCCGCTTCATGAAAGCACAGCCACTCGTCGAATCTTTCTACAAAACCCATGGAAGGCAAAGAAAGACCTGTCAAGGGAAAATCGACCTGATAAAAGCGTCCGTCCTGAATACCTGTCCGTTCAACGAGAGCAAGATGATGCACGCTTTGGGGATACACATGTTTTTTCAGTCCGATGACCTTTTTTACCAGGGCGAGGTCCCTGTGGGTGAACGAAAGATAATTCCCCTTTCCACCATGGAGCAATACCCCGCCGAAACGGAGGATGCCGGCCAACTCCGCTCGCCGAGATTGCTCGTCTGCAGGAAAAAGCGTATATAATTCCTGCCTCACTCTCTCTTTGAGATCCATACCTCTCCTCACTCTTTCATTTTTTCCTGTAGCTTTTCAATAACCCGCAAGGGTATGCCAAGACGCTTGCTTGTGTGAAGTGGATCCTCCTCTTGAATGCTTGATAAGTCGGAAAACCCTTCCATTAATCTTTTTTTACGGATCGGTCCAATTCCTTTCACTTCCTCGAAAAGCGAATGAAAAAGCCTGGCATTGCGTCGTCTGCGATGAAAACCAACGGCAAAGCGGTGTGACTCGTTCCTGACGCGTTGAAAAAACCGGAGTACGGGTGAATGCGGTGGAAGCCGAACCGGCCGGGATCTCCCCGGCAGGTACAGTTCTTCACATTCCTTGGCGATGGCTACCACGGGCAGAAAAAGGTCAGCAGCCTCCACTCCTTCGAGAGCTGCCGATAGCTGGCCCTTTCCACCGTCTACCAGGAGAAGGTGAGGAAGCTCCTTATTCTCCTTCTTCAATTTGAGAACATGCCTCTTGACGACCTCTGCCATCATCCCCGTGTCATCAGTTGAGGATGGAAGTCGGACAATAAACTTCCGGTAGCGGTTTTTCAGTGGCTCACCATCGCGAAAGGCAACGACCACACCCACGGAGTCTTCTCCTTGAAATGTGGATATGTCGACCCCTTCTACCAGGACGGGAAGTGATGGTAACTCCAAAAATTCCGCTAATGAGGAAAGAAGGCTCTGCTTTTCCATTTCCTTTTTCCGAATCCTTGACAGTTCCGACAGGAGATTTTTTTCAGCGTTTTCCAGGGCAAAATTGCACATGTCCCTTTCAGCCGGTATCAAGGGGGATGTAAGCGTAATGTCGATTCCCTCCTCCCCCAAAATGCGCGCAAGGGATGATATATCACCGACGGTAGTACACACCCGTTCCGGGAGCCCAATATTTTCAGAAAAAAAAGACCCGAGGAACTCGACAAGGGTTGCTCTTCGATCGATGTGCACATCGCCCTGGGCAAAAAAACTCTCACTTCCAACCAGGCGGCCCCTGCGTACTTTCATGACAACAATCCCCGCCAGCCCCTCCTGAACACATACTTCAACAAAATCCACGTCTTCATTTTCAGGGAGAACAAGGCGATGCCGGGCGGAAATTTTCCGTACTGTTTCCAAACGGTCCCGTAAAGTGGCGGCGTTCTCGTAATTCATGGTTCGCGCTGCGTTCCACATTTCCTTCTCCAACCATGTTTCCACTTTTTCAAAATTCCCCTCTAAAAAAGTACGTGCCTTACGAACCAGGTGACGATACTTTTCCGGAGTAATTCGTCCGGTACACGGAGCACAACACAAGCCTATTTCATAATCCAGGCAATGGCGTTCGAGGGGAAACCGTTTTTCCGGAATCCTGCATCCCCTCAACAAAAAGAGTGTGCGGAGAAGTTTTATCCCCTCCCGTGCCTTTCCAGCATCGGTAAGTGGACCGAAAAATCGACCCGTAGGGGATGTTTTTCTCCTCGCAAAGTGAATGGCAGGATAGCGATCTTCCATGTCCAACCGGATATACGGATAGCTCTTGTCATCTTTGAGTCGAAGGTTGAAACGGGGGCTGTGCCCCTTGATGAGCTTTTCCTCCAGCAAGAGTGCTTCATGTTCGTCCCGGGTCAAAATATAATCGATTGTACTGATTTCACCACTCATTTCCACCCGTGAAACAACATTCGCCCGGCGGAGAATATGGGATTTCACGCGCTTCACTATGCTTTTCGCCTTGCCCACGTAAATGATATCACCTTCCCGGTCCTTGAAAAGATATACTCCGCAGGAATCCGGAAGGGTTGAAACCGCATCGCGAGGAACCTCACGCCTGGTATATCGCTGTTGTGTCACAGCGTAATACCTCTTTGAGAAAGTGACCGGTATGGGAAGCGGGATGTGTAGCAACCTCCTCCGGAGTTCCCTGCGCTACAATCCACCCTCCGCCTTCGCCTCCCTCGGGTCCCAGATCGATGAGATAGTCACAGGATTTCACAACATCGGGATGATGCTCGATAACCAAAACAGTGTTCCCTCGCCGCCGCAGCTCGAAAAGCACTTCCAACAATTTTTCAACGTCTGCAAAGTGAAGTCCGGTTGTCGGTTCATCAAGCAGATACAGTGTTTTTCCGGAAGAAATCTTGCTCAATTCACGTGCCAGTTTAATTCTTTGGGCTTCTCCTCCCGAGAGAGTCGTAGCGCTCTGTCCCAGCTTGATATAACCAAGTCCCACCTTGCATAAAATCTCGATACGCCTCCGTATCGCCGGAATATTCTCAAAAAAGGGCGAAGCCTCCTCGACTGTCATATCAAGAACTTCAGCAATACTTTTTTTCTTGTAACGGATATCCAGGGTTTCCCGGGCATAACGGCTTCCTTTACAATGTTCACATGTAACAAACACATCGGGCAGAAAATGCATTTCGATTTTAATAACCCCGTTTCCCTGGCAAGCCTCACACCGTCCGCCTTTGACATTGAAGCTGAACCTTCCCGGCCGGTAGCCCCGTGCCCTGGCTTCCGGGAGCCGCGAAAACATGTTGCGTATCTCCGTAAAAATCCCTGTATAGGTAGCGGGATTGGAACGGGGTGTTCGACCGATGGGAGATTGATCGATTTCGAGGACTTTTTCAAGGTAATCGGCACCCTCAATGCCATCGTGTTCTCCGGGACGCTCTCCCGAGCGGGAAAAGCGGCGGGCAAGCGAACGATAAATAACTTCTTCCATCAATGTACTTTTCCCGGAACCGGAGACCCCGGTCAACCCTACGAGCAATCCGAGTGGTACATGAATATCGATCCCTTTCAGATTATTCGCCCTGGCCCCTTTCACTACCAGCCATCTGCCCTCTGGTATGAGTCTTCGGTGTGGCACCGGTATTTCTTTTCTACCGCTTAAAAAATTGCCAGTGAGGCTGTCGGGATTATTTTTCACCTCCAGGGGCTTCCCGCAAGTCACTATCTTCCCACCCTCTCTGCCGGCTCCGGGACCCATATCCACCAGGTAATCCGCGCTCTCCATCGTTTCAGCATCATGTTCCACCACTAAAACCGTGTTTCCCAAGTCACGGAGTTTTTTTAGTGTAGCAATGAGTTTTTTATTGTCGCGGGGGTGCAGTCCGATGGTGGGTTCATCAAGAACATAGAGCACCCCCACCAGTCCCGATCCGATCTGGGTAGCCAACCGTATACGTTGCGCTTCGCCTCCGGAGAGCGTGGAAGCCGAGCGCCCGAGGGAAAGATATTCAAGTCCGACTTCCGATAAAAACCCCAGCCGGGCGCGTATCTCCCGCAATATCGGTGACGCGATGAGCGCACGGTTTCCCTGGGGCTCGTAACGTTGAAAAAATTGCTGCAGTTCACCTATAGATAGGCGTGAAAGGTCTCCTATCGACCATTTTTCAATTTTTACAGCCAGGCTCTCCCTGCGTAAGCGGGTTCCTCCACACTCCGGGCATAACCGTTGCGCCAGGAAGGGAGCTACCTCTTCCTGCTCCCACCAGGTTGAAGCTCTGGAGAGCTTCTTTTCCAACAGGGATACCACTCCTTCAAATCCATTGTTTCCATACAACACAAACGCTTGTTGTTTTTCAGTGAGCTCCCGGAATGCCACCGTGAGAGAGATCTCGTTGTCCTGCAATTTTTTCCGGATTTTGTGTGTTCGAAAATCATCTTCATCCATCGCCTCCCAGGGGAGAACCGCTCCTTCCTCTATGGACCGGGTATTATCCGGGACAACAAGGGCGGGATCTACAAAGCTCAATGACCCCAAACCACTGCAGCGGGAACAGGCACCATAGGGATTGTTAAAAGAAAACATCCGGGGTGTGATTTCCGGAAAACTGATTCCGCATTCTGGGCAGGAAAAATGCTCGCTGAAAAATCGCTCTTCGTCATTCCCGGCCTTTTCAACAACGATCATACGAACAAGACCTTTCCCATAACGCAGGGCGATTTCCACCGAGTCAGCGACGCGGCGCTCCTGCTCTCTTTGGACTACCAGCCGGTCCACCACCAGGTCGATCTCATGTTTTCTGTTGCGGTCAAGTTCCAGTGATTCCCACTCCTCCAGTTCCATAACTTCTCCGTCTACCCTGGCTCGTGCAAATCCATTGCGTAGCATATTACTCAGCAGCTTGCGGTATTCACCCTTTCTTCCCCTGATCAGGGGCGCCAGAATCATTACACGGCTCCCCTCAGGGAGAGAGAGTATTTCTTCACTTATTTGCTGGACGGTTTGCTTGCTGACTTTTTTATGGCATTGAGGACAAAACACCTCTCCGCAACGGGCAAAAAGAACACGCATGTAGTCGTACACTTCCGTGACTGTCCCTACTGTGGAACGGGGGTTATGGGATGAAGCTTTCTGGTTGATTGCCACTGCAGGAGAAAGTCCGTCAATACTGTCAACATCGGGCTTCTCCATGCGATCCAGAAACTGTCTCGCATAGGAAGACAGCGACTCAAGATATCGCCTTTGCCCTTCAGCGTATATAGTGTCAAAAGCCAGGGTCGATTTCCCCGATCCACTCAATCCGGTAATCACGACCAGCTTTTGGCGCGGGATTTCCACGTCAATGTTTTGTAAATTATGTTCTCGTGCTCCTTTAATCAGAATCACGTTTTTCACTTGCACCACCCTGCCAGCGTCCTTTACCTGTGCACATAGTATGGATACCAGTCTCTTCACTCGAACGAGTGTTATTTTTCCGTACGGCGCCTGAGCTTGAATATTTCATCTCTCAAAAGGGCCGCTCTCTCGAATTCCAAGCGTTTCGAAGCTTCGAGCATTTCCTGTGTGAGCTGTTCCGCCAGCTCCTCTTTATCGATCCCTTCTTTCTCCGACGAATCGAGGTATGAAAGGGTTTTTTCCGCCTCGGGAGAGAGTCCGACAATATCCGGGAACATCTCCCGCACTTCCTTCAATACAGTGCGGGGTGTTATTCCGTGTTCTGTATTGTAACGCAGTTGCACCGACCGCCTCCTTTCGGTTTCCTCGACCGCGCGCTCCAGAGAACCGGTCATATGGTCAGCATACAGTATGGCACGGCCTTCCACGTTTCGAGCCGCTCTTCCCATAGTTTGAATCAAGGAAACCTCGGATCGCAAAAACCCCTCCTTGTCGGCATCAAGGACAGCCACCTGGGCCACTTCGGGAAGATCGAGTCCCTCCCGTAGAAGGTTTATTCCAACAAGCACGTCAAATTCTCCTCCCCGTAGCTCTTTGATAATGTGCGCCCGCTCAAGAGTTTTGATTTCAGAATGAAGATATTTTACCCGTATACCCAAATCCCGAAGGTACTCACATAAATCCTCGGCACTCCGTTTGGTTAAAGTGGTCACCAGTGTTCGAAAGCCTTTTTCGGTGGTCTTTCTGATTTGGGCCACTAAATCCTCCACCTGCCCCCGGGCCGGGCGGACTTCAATAAGCGGGTCTACCAGCCCGGTAGGACGTATGAGCTGCTCCACTACCTGTTCACTCCTGGAAACTTCATAGGGAGCCGGTGTTGCCGAAACATACATAACCCTTTCAACCCGCCCCTCGAATTCTTCAAAAGACAAGGGCCGGTTGTCAAAGCTGGAAGGAAGACGAAACCCGAAATCAACCAAAGATTGTTTCCGGGCACGATCTCCATGCAGCATTCCTCGCAGTTGGGGTATGGTGGCATGAGACTCATCAATTATGGTGAGCGAACCTTCCGGAAAGTAATCGAGTAATGTATAAGGAGGCTCACCTGGCTGCCTCCCGTCCAGGTGCCGGGAATAATTCTCTATTCCCGCGCAATATCCTGTCTCACGCAGCAGTTCCAGGTCATAGCGTGTTCTTCTCTCCAGCCGTTCTGCTTCTGCAAGCCGTCCATCGGAAAGTAATTGCTCCACCCTTGCAGAGAGTTCGTTTTCTATGTTGCCCAGGGCAACTTCGAAACGGGCCGGATCCACCAGGTAATGCTTGGCGGGAAAAATAAATCCTTCCTGGAAAGAGCCCGTGGTCTTCCCGCTCACCGGCTCAAAAATCTTCAAACTTTCTACTTCGTCACCCCAAAATTCCACCCGAATCCCTCGTTCCTGGTAAGGTGGGAAAATATCCACCGTATCTCCTTTCATGCGGAAAGACCCGGGTACTGGTTCGATCTCATTACGTTCATACAACAAATCCACCAATCTACGGGCAAAAAAATTCCTGTCCCACTTTTCTCCTGCCCTGAGACGGAATATTCTCCTGCGGTATTCATCAGGTGACCCAATACCGTATATACACGATACGGATGAAACAACTACCACGTCATTCCGTTCCATGAGTGCGCTTGTGGCGGCAAGTCTCATCCGCTCGATCTGTTCGTTCACTGAAGCGTCTTTTTCGATATAAAGATCATGCGCGGGTACGTAGGCTTCCGGTTGATAGTAATCATAATAGCTCACAAAATACTGAACAGAATTATCAGGAAAAAAAACTTTCATCTCACTGAATAGCTGCGCAGCCAAGGTCTTGTTGTGCGATATGACCAAGGTTGGGCGGTCAAGCCGGGCAATCACATTGGCCATGGTGTAAGTCTTTCCGGACCCTGTCACCCCCAGGAGGGTTTGAGAGCGCATTCCTGCATCATAACCTTGGGCGAGCTTACGAATTGCCTGAGGCTGGTCTCCACACGGAGAAAAGAGTGAAGCCAGCGCGAACGACCCTTCTTTTTTCATAGTGTGCGCATGCTGTCTCTCCATATCTCGATTGACAACCCACAACTTTCGCCTTCTATTCCGCCCGGGACAGAAGGAAGCGCTTCTCGATGATATCGAGGATATTTTCTGTAATACCCTTCAGTTCTTCCCTGGTTCCCTGGTTTTGTAACACTATATCTGAGTGCCGCCGCAGGGAAGGAAGAAAGATTTGCCCGTTCACTCTCCTTTGTGCTTCCCTTTCTGTACAGCATTTTTTACACATGCGCTTCATACGTTCCCTGGGATCGACTTCCACAAATATAAGCATATCCAACAAGGGCAAGAACCCCCCTTCATAGAGTATGGCGCCGTCTATAACTATTCCCTTTCCCTGCGTGCGGGCAATATGTTTCCTGGCCTCACGGAATAAAAGGGAGTGGGTGACACGGTTGAGGGAAAGGAGATTTTTCCTTCGCTTGAAAGCGAACCATCCCATTTTTTTCCTGTCAAGATTTCCATTACTTTCCAGGAATGAGGGACCGAATTCTCTTACCAGGGCTTTCCACATGTCCTCTCCCTTGCGGCAGAGCCTCCGGGCTTCCCCATCAAGATCCAACACCGACCATCCGCGCCTGCCGAGTACTGCAACGAGAGTGGTTTTTCCAGCACCTGCCCCACCCCCTACACCAAGCACGGGAATACGTCCTTTCCGCCCTGTTGCGTTTTTAGTGAAGGTACATTTCCGCATACCGTTCAACCGGACGCTCCCAGGAAAAATCCGACTCCATGGCATTGTTGACCATTACATTCCACATATCACGCTGTGTATTATATATGGCAAGAGCCCGCTGAAAAGATAAAAAGCAATCATCCGAACGATAGTTGTCAAACTGAAATCCGGTGTTCAGGTTTGCGTTGAAGGGAAAATCCACCACAGTATCGTTCAAGCCGCCGACCCGCCGAACCAGGGGAAGCGTTCCGTAACGCATGGCTATCATCTGGGATATTCCGCATGGTTCGAAACGGCTGGGCATAATCAGCATATCAGAGGCCGCGTACAACAAGCGGGATAAATGTTCGTCAAAGCGCAAAATTGTGCGTACCCGGGGGTATTTTTTCTCCAGTTTTTTCAAGGCCCCTTCATAGGAAGGCTCTCCCACCCCTGAAAATAACCAGGTTGCGGAAGTCTCGAAAAAGCTGTCAGGGTTGGTCAACAGCAAATCCAATCCCTTCTGTTCCACGAGGCGGGAAATGCAAGACACCAGTGGCCGGGTGAAGAGTTTTTCTCCCTGTCCCGGGAAAAACTGTTCCAACACAATTTTTTTGTTTTTCAGTTTATTCTCAATGCTGCCGGCCTGGTAATGGAATGGGATTGCATCATCGCTTGAAGGGTCTAAATTTTCGGTATCAATGCCGTTGACAATACCAAGAATTCTTTTACGCAGAGAAAGGGCTCGAATCAGACCGTCAAGTCCTTCCCCGAATTCAGGAGTGGCGATTTCTTTAGCATACGTAGGGCTCACTGTTGTAATAAGATCGGAAAACACAAGTCCGGCTTTCAGTAAATTCATATTTCCAAAGTATTCCAGGTATTCGTGGGTAAAAAAATGTCCCGGAAGGTTTACCAGCCGGAAAAGCTCTTTACTTCCAATTCCCTGGTATGCGAGATTGTGGATGGTAAAAACCACTTTGCGGGGAGTACGCTGGTACGATGGCCAGTACATTTTTACATAAGCTGCCAGCAACGCTGTTTGCCAGTCACTGCAGTGCAGAACGAATTCTTCCTGCTGGTAGCGCACTATATATTCAAAAACGGCTCGCGAGAAAAATATAAAGCGCTTCACATCATCAGGATAGCCGTACATACGATCACGGTTGAAAAAGCCTTCTCCATCCACCATAATGACCTCTCTTTCCTCTTCCTGGAAGAGGAAATAACGGGCACGGTTCATCTGATCAGCGAAGGTAAAATCAATGGAATTCATTTCTTCGAATGCATATTTTTCAAACAAGTGAGGAGAAGCGGGCAGAAAGAGACGCACCCGGAAACCCCGGCGGGGAAGAAATTTCCACAAAGCGCCAACCACATCGCCCATTCCACCGGTCTTGATAAAAGGATGTGCTTCAGAGGCCGCTAAGATAATGTCCATGGTACGCTCTCCTCACCCGCCCAGCATAACCCGATTGTCCACACATCTTTCAGCTCCTGCAAGATTTCCAGTGAATATGTGCTTCCCAGGAGTTCCCCAGTCCGTTGAACGGCAGCGGTAATACAACGTGCAGCCCGGTTCTTGTCCGGAGGCGAAAAACGTATCTCCCTGGGCCGAAGGCGTATCTGCTTCACTCCCTGGGTGAACAACACCATGCACAAGATTCGTAAAACCTCCTGGCAACAGGCAGCTTTTCTCAGGGAACTCGTTGTTCCCGTGTTCCCCAGGAAGCGGGGTCCATAAAAAGTAGTGACCGCCCCTCTCAGCGAAGATTCAGAATCGACCATAGTTTCCGGAAAATCAGGCTCAAGCACCTTGATGGTGTATTCACCCTCTTGTGCAAACAAAGGAAGATCTGCATATACCGAGCCAGCTGCGCTCATTTCTCCGGGAAGGGGAAAAGAGGTGTACAGAGGAAGTCCGGATATTGCACATCCATCAAGCAGTAATGCGCGTAAAAGAGGAAATTCGATTTCCCTCAAAGACCGTTCAAGGGAGAAATGACGTTCCAAGTGCTCCTGGACTATGAGGAAAAAGGGCTCTCCGGCCGCGTTTTGCTCCAGTGTTTTTCCCACTGTCTCTCTCCAGCGAGGAAGCTCGCATGGATGTGTTACAAAGAGGGCTGTTTCCAGGCTGAAAAAATTTCCGCTCCCCGACTCCATGGCTTGCTTGAGGGCTTCCCGTGAACGAGGAAAAGGATGAGCGAGCAGCAGAAATTTCTTTTCACCGGAACTGGATACCCTGTGATTGCTTTTTGTATTGCCGCCCCTTGCATTTCCCCTTTCCCTCTCTTCTGAAAACATGCGTATTGTCTTTTTTTTCAACCTTTCTGCAAGCTTACGAAACTCCAGATCGTCGAGCTTTTTGAAAAAATCTTCCCATTGTATTTTTCCGGGATTCCATTCTTCTTGCAATACGGGACGCAATCCGGTAAATATCGCTACCAGGCGGCGGTTTTCTTCCACCAGGTCTTTCCCGTCTTCAATGGAACGGCGTATACGGGGAGAGATTTCTTCAATATGAGAACAGATACTTTCCCAATTTCCATAACGGTTGAGTAAACGTGCGGCTGTCTTTTCTCCTACACCCGCTAAGCCTTGGATATTGTCTGAAGCATCGCCTGCCATGGAAACCAAATCCACCACCTGGGAAGGGGAAATACCCAGTTCCTCCCTGAGCAATGCCTCATCGATCCGTTTCATGGTGGAAATCCCTTTGACCGGCCGCAACACAACCGTTTTTTTTCCCACTAATTGCAGCAAATCACGGTCGGAAGTTACAATGGCCATATGTTTACGTGTTTGTCTCTCTGCAACAATGCTTCCTATCAGATCATCAGCTTCATATCCTTCTTCCTCTACCCAGTTCATTCCCAACAAGTCAATAAGTTCTTTAATGTCAGCGATCTGGGGCTTCATGTCATCGGGCATTGGTTTTCTCTGGGCCTTGTATTGAACCATGATTTTATGGCGAAAAGTCGGCCGGGGAGCGTCAGCGGCGACTACAACTCCTGATGGTTTGCAGTTCTCAATAATCTTCCACAGCATGTTGATAAAACCATAAATGGCACCCGTGGGTTTACCACCCTTGGTAGTGAAGCGGGGAAGAGCATAATAGGCTCTATATGCCAGAGAATAACCGTCAATCAATACCAGTTCATTTGTGTCACCCGACATGGAAGTTCCTTCCCGCAAACAGTTGCATTACAATATGCGATTGACTATACTACTACTGCATCTGTGCCGAAGTGGCGGAACAGGCAGACGCACGAGACTCAAAATCTCGCGGGCTCCGCGCCCGTGCGGGTTCGAATCCCGCCTTCGGCACCAGCTGTTC